>NZ_JBHSUM010000077.1:0-19834 GCF_042660605.1 Nitratireductor sp. GCM10026969 | reverse complement strand
GCTCGGCGAAAGCGGAGCGGGAGCAGGCCAGTTCCCGCGCCAGCGCCTCCGTCGTCCAGCGCCGGGCGAGTTGTCCATGGAGGAGCGCCAGCGCCCGCCCGACCATCGGATCCCGCACTGCCGCCGCCCAGACATTCACGCCCGGCGGCTGTGCGGCGAAATAGCGGCGCACAGCCTCCATGAACAGAAGCTCGGCGAGCTTTGCAAGCAGCGTGCGCGAACGGGCTTTGTCCTGTGCCAGTTCGCGCGCTGCGAAGCGAAAGGAACTCTCGATCCATTCCCCTGAGGGTCCCTCGGCGGCCTTCAGGGTCAAAACGCTGGGCAGCATCGCCGTGAGCGCTGTCTGAGGGAGGGTGCTGCCCAGGAAGCCGCACAGGATTCGGGTCCGCGCGCCGCCGCCGCCATAAACGATCCGCGCGAGCGTGCCGTCGGGTCCCGGTTGGATGAGGTGATCGGCGTTCACCGGCTTGAGGTTCAAAGCGCTTCCCATCAGGTGATCGTCGTTGCGCGGCAGGACGACGATCTCTCCGGCGTCGACGGGGACAGCCGGCCGGTCACCCGCCTTCAAAACAAGTTGTCCTTCGGTGACATAGTGATAGGCGATGATGTGGCGCGGCTCGGGAGTGAACGGCGTGCAATCCTCCGGCCCGACCTTGGCCGTGATGCACCACGGCGCGGTGAACTCGGCATCGAGGAAAATGCCGCCCGAAAGACGCATCGTGCCCAACATGTCGAGCAGCGCGTCCATCACGGTCCTCCCTGGCGAAGCGGCGCCGCGGTCAAGAGTTCCGGCGCCTCGGTCATTATCCGAGCTCGGGGAACAGTCTAGCAGCAAACCCGCCGCTTCGGGAGCGGAAAGGCCGCCCGCAGCCGCGACAACGCTTTCCAGACCTCATGCAGGAGACCAACGATGATTTCAGACCGTCAAGGCAATGCCTTGTCCGGCGCCACGGCCGAGGCCGCGGAGCTGTTCGACGCCGCCGTGGACGCTTTCAACATCTATCGCGGAGACCCGATCGCCCTCGTGGACCGGGCGATCGGGATATCGCCCGATTTTACCATGGCGCATATTCTCAAGGCGCATCTGCTCGGCTTGGCGACGGAGCCCGAGGCGACGAAAGCCGCGAAGAAGATCGTCGCCGGGACGAAACGACTGAAGCTTTCCGATCGCGAGGCATCGCATCTGGCTGCGCTCGATCTTCTTCTCGCCGGCCGGTGGACCGCGGCGGCCGAAGCGCTCGACCGCCACAACATGCTTTACCCGCGCGATATGGTCGCCCTTCAGTCCGGCCATCTGATGGATTTCTACCGCGCCAGTTCCCGGGATCTGCGCGACCGCATCGCCCGCGTGCTGCCGAAATGGTCGCCGGACACGCCGGGCTATTCCATTGTCCTGGGGATGTATTCCTTCGGGCTGGAGGAGGCGGGCGACTACGTGCGCGCCGAGGATGCCGGCCGCCAGGCGGTCGACCTGCAGCCGCTCGACTGCTGGGCGCACCATGCCGTCGCCCACGTCATGGAGATGCAGGGGCGCGCCGAAGACGGCATCGGCTGGATGATCGCCCGTGAACCGCACTGGTCCGGCGATGACAACTTCTTCAAGGTGCACAACTGGTGGCATCGCTCGCTCTGCCACCTCGATCTGGGGCAGGTGGAGGAGGTGTTCGCGCTCTATGACGGTCCCATTCGCCGGGACCGTAGCACCGTCGCCTTGGACATGGTCGATGCGTCGGCGCTTCTGTGGCGGCTGCATGCAGCCGGCCACGATGTCGGCGCACGCTGGCACGAGCTCGCCGCGACCTGGGACAGCCATGCCGACGGCCGCACCTACCCCTTCAACGACTGGCATGCGGCGATGGCCTATCTCGGTGCAGGGCGCCGTCGCGACGTGGACCGCATCCTGACGGCCTATCGCAACGGCCAGGACGAGAACGAAGTCGCCGATTGGGGCCGGCGGACGGCCGTTCCCCTGATCGAGGGTTTCGCCGCCTTCGCCGATGGCGATTACGAGCGGGCGGCCGAACGCCTCCACGGTGCGCGCTTCATCGCCAATTCCTTCGGCGGCAGCCATGCGCAGCGGGACGTCATCGATTGGACACTGACGGAAGCCGCGCTGCGCGGCGGCCTGTCCGGCATGGCCGAGGCGCTCGCGAGCGAGCGGCTTGCGCTGAAGCCCCACAGCCCGGTCAACAAGACCTTCCTCAATCGGGCGGGCACGACCGCGCCCGAGGGCCGGCGGGCGGCCTGAATTCCCGGGAACGCCCGTCCTCTTGGTATGGGCGGGCGTTCCCAAAGCGCAAGCCGGCAAAAGGCACGCTTGCCGTGCGGGTCGGGCCTCGCGCGGCACGCAAGCTGATAGTTTCCATCATCTTTTTTGAATTGACAATCTGGTCGAAAGGTGAATGAAACGGCGACCGTTCCATGTCGGGTGCCGACCGAAAAGCGATCCGTGAGGACGAACGGCGTGCATCGACGGGATGGTGGGTAGGCTGAGCGTTCATTTCCAGCAGCAGCACTTTCCTTCCGATAGTCAAACTGGTTGCCAGAACAAGGATTCCTCCGGTCATGATCAAGCGGTTCGTCATCGCGCTTCTTCTTCTTGTCCTTGTTTGCGGCGGCATCGTCGGATTCAATCTCTACCGCAATCAGGCGATTCAGGAGTTCTTCGCCAACATGCCCGTGCAGCCGGTGGCGGTTTCGACCGTGACGGTGGAGCCGGCTCAATGGACCCCGGAGATCGAGGCGATCGGTACCGTCAGCGCCACGAACGGCGTCGATCTGACGGTCGAGGCGGCGGGCACCGTCAGTGAAATCGCCTTCGACGCGAACGAGGAAGTGGAAGAGGACGCCCTCCTCGTCCAGCTCGACGACGCCATGCAGCGCGCCGATCTGGCCTCGGCCCAGGCGCAGGCCAGGCTCGATGAAGCCAATCTGCAGCGCGCGCTGGAGCTGCAGCGCCGCCAGGTAGGCGCCGAGGTGAACGTGGAATCGGCGCGCGCCGCGGCCGAGGCCTCGCAGGCCGCGGTCGCCAGGGCGCAGGCGGCGATCGACCAGAAGCAGATCAACGCGCCCTTTACCGGCATCATGGGCATTCCGCGGGTGCAACTCGGCCAATACATCACGCCGGGGACCGTCGTCGCCACGCTGCAGAGCCTGGACGTCATGCGCGTGGACTTCACCGTTCCCGAGCAGGAATTGCCCAACCTCAAGATCGGCCAAGCCGTGCGGCTCGGGCTCACCGGCGACGAATTGCCCTTCGAGGGCACCATCAGGGGCATCGATCCGAAGATCGATCCGGTTTCGCGCCTCGTCAACGTGCGGGCCGAGGTCACCAAGCCCGAAGGGAGGCTGACGCCCGGCCAGTTCGTCGAGGTCCGCGTCATCCTGCCGGACGAGGACGGCGTGCTTGCCGTGCCGCAGACGGCCGTCGTGGCGAGCCTTTACGGCGACCATGTGTACGTGGTCGTGCCGGCTGACGAGCAGGACGCGGACGCCTCTGCGGCGTCGGACGCCCAAGCGGCCGGTGAGGGCGGTGAGGACGCCGGTGGCCAAGGCAGCCAGCAAGACGCGCCCTCCCTGGTGGTCAAGCAGGTCTTCGTGGAGACGGGCCGGCGCAGCGGGGAGCAGGTGGAGATCCGCAAGGGCATATCGGCAGGCGACCGGATCGTCACCGCTGGCCAGAACCGGCTCAATAACGGCACCCCCGTCAACGTCTCCGAGGACGACACCGACATATCTGGGGAAAGCGCACAGGCGAGCGGACAATGAGCTTCTCCGACATCTTCATCCGCCGCCCGGTCCTGTCCACGGTCCTGGGCGCTCTCATCCTGCTTCTCGGCCTCCAGAGCGTCATCAATCTCCAGGTGCGCCAGTATCCGGAGGTCGAGGAGACGGTCATCACCATCACGACGGCCTATCCCGGCGCCAGCGCGGACCTGATCCAGGGTTTCATCAGCGCCCCCATCGCGCGTGCCGTCTCGACGACGGAGAACATCGATTACGTCACCTCCCAGAGCCGGCCTTCGAGCAGCACCGTCACGGTGCAGATGAAGCTGGGCTCCGATCCCGACACGGCGCTGACGGAGGTCATGTCCAAGGTCCAGGGTGTGCGCGGAGAGCTGCCCGACGAGGCCGAGGACCCAGTGATCGTCAAGGGCACGGGCGAGCAGTTCGCCATCATGTATCTGGCGATGCAGAGCCCGAACATGACGGCCGAGCAGCTCACCGAATATATCGAGCGCGTCATCCGGCCCCGCGCGTCCACCGTCCAGGGCGTGGCGGAGGTGCAGATCCTGGGTGCCGCCAACTATTCGATGCGGGTGTGGGTCGATCCGGTCCAGCTCGCCGCGCGCGGCATGACCGCCTCGGAGGTGCTCGACGCCATCAACGCCTCGAACTTCCTGGCCGCGCCGGGCAAGACCGAGAACACCTATGTCGCCTATCCGATCACCGTCGAATCGACGCTGCAGACGGCCGAGGCCTTCGGAGCCCTGCCGCTGAAGTCGGAGAACGGCGAGGTGGTCAGACTGCGCGACGTGGCCAATGTCGAGCTGGGCGCGGAAAGCACCGACACGATCGTCAATTTCAACGGCGAACCGGGCATCTTCATCGGCATCTATCCAACCCCCGACGCCAATCCGCTGGATACGGCGGCGGCGATGATCGACGAGCTGCCGGCGATCCAGTCAAGCCTGCCCGACGGCATGACCATCACCATGGTCTATGACGCCACCGAGCAGATCGGCGCCTCGATCGAGGAGGTGTTCAAGACCATCGGTGAAGCCGTGGTGATCGTCATCCTCGTCATCCTCCTGTTCCTCGGCTCCTTCCGCTCGGTGCTGATGCCGATCGTGACCATTCCGCTGTCGCTGATCGGGGTGTGTTTCATTCTCTTCGCCTTCGGTTATTCGATCAATCTCCTGTCGCTTCTGGCCATGGTGCTGGCGATCGGCCTCGTGGTCGACGACGCCATCGTGGTGGTGGAGAACATCCACCGGCACATGGAAGACGAGGGCATGTCGGCCATGCAGGCCGCCTTCAACGGCATGCGCGAGATCTCCTCGGCCGTCATCGCCATGACGATCACGCTCGCCGCGGTGTTTGCGCCACTCGCCTTTACCGGCGGGCTCACCGGGGCGCTGTTCCGCGAGTTCGCCGTCACGCTCGCCGGCGCGGTCATCCTGTCGGGCGTGGTGGCGCTGACCATCACCCCGATGATGAGCGCGCGCATCCTGCGGGCAGGGAACCCCAGCCGTTTTCAGGCCTTCATCGACCGAACCTTCGAGCGCGTGGAAAACCGCTACGAGCGCCTCGTGGCGGGGTCGCTTAAATACCGGCCGGTGACGCTGATGATCGTCATCGCGCTCGTCTCGGTCACCGGGTTCATGTTCTTCAACACCTCGAGCGAGCTTGCGCCCGAAGAGGACCAGGGCGCACTCTTCTCGCTGATCACGGCGCCGCGCTACGCCACCTCCGAATACACCGCCCGCTACGTCGACCAGATGATGCAGGTGACCGAGGACCTGCCGGAATTGCGGGCCAGCTTCTCGGCCGTCGCCTTCGGTGGCGGAACGAACGAAGGTTTCGCGGTGTGGGCGTTCAAGGACTGGGCGGACCGTGACCGCTCGCAGGCCGAGATCCAGGAGGACATCCAGGGCCGCATTTCCGGGGTGACAGGCGTGGAGGCGTTCGTCTTCGCGCCGCCGACCCTGCCGGGCACCGGCGGCGGCCTGCCGATCTCCGTCATCATCCAGTCGACCGGCGATCCTGCCCAGGTCTACGAGGTGGCCGAGGAGATCAAGCAGGAGGCGGAAGCTTCCGGCCGCTTCATCGTCGTCCAGAACTCACTGTCCTTCGACGCGCCGCAGGTCACGGTGACGATCGACCGCAATCGCGCCGCCGCGCTCAACCTCTCGGTCCGCGACATCGCCGGCACGCTGGGTCTGCTGGTCGGCAGCGGTTCGATCGCCCAGTTCGACCGCGAGTCGCAGAGCTACGACATCATCATGCAGGTGCCGCAGGCCTACCGGAACAATCCGGAGCGCCTGGGCGACCTCTTCGTGCGCAGCGTGACCGGCGAGATGGTGCCGCTCTCGGCGGTGGTGAACATCTCCACCAACGCCTCGCCCGCCTCCATCGAGCAGTTCAACCAGCTCAACTCGGCGACGATATCGGCGCTGCCGCGCCCCGGCGTGACAACGGGTGCCGGCCTGGAGACGATCGAGAACATCGCGCTTCAGAACATGCCGGCCGGCTTCTTCATCGACTATTCCGGCCAGTCGCGGCTGGAGAAGGAGCAGGGCCAGACGACGCTGATCGCCTTCGTGCTCGCCGTCGTGATCATCTATCTGGTGCTCGCCGCCCAATTCGAGAGTTTCCGTGATCCGCTCATCATCCTGATGTCGGTGCCCCTGTCGATCTTCGGCGCGATGCTGCCGCTCAATCTCGGCCTCGGCACGCTCAACATCTACACCCAGGTGGGGCTGATCACGCTGATCGGGCTGATCACCAAGCACGGCATCCTGCTCGTCGAGTTCGCCAACCAGCAGCGCGAACACCACGGGATGCGTCGCCGCGACGCCATCGTCGCTTCCGCGCGGGTGCGCCTCAGGCCGATCCTGATGACGACGGGCGCCATGTCGCTCGGCGTGGTGCCGCTGATCACCGCCTCCGGCGCCGGCGCCGCCGCGCGTTATTCCATGGGCCTCGTGATCTTCACCGGCATCCTGGTGGGCACGCTGTTCACGCTCTTCGTCGTGCCGATGTTCTACACCTACATCTCGTCGAAGGACGTGCCGGAACAGGCGGAGAAGCCCGACCCGAAGCTCATGCCTGAAGCGACGTAGCAGGCGGGCTCCCACTTTCCGGAAAACGGCGCCGGCGGGTTTTCCGCCGGCGCGTACCGGTCCCTCGGGCGATTGGTATGCGCTCGGGTGATTCGGGCCAGGCTACCGCCCGTCGACTCCTCAAAGCAGTAACACCGTAGTGTCTGAACGCAGTGGTTGAGCCGGCAGGCAGCGCTTCGGGCCGCAAGCGCGCCGCGCCGCACGTTTCCCCTCATTTTTCCTCTCTGCCGGTTGCCGCGGGCGGGTGCATTAACCATTCGTTAACCACGAAGCACCTAGACCCGAACAACGGAAAATTAATGAAGATGACCAAAGTGCTAACTGATAGCCGACCGATCCGCCTCAAGGGACGCTCCTTTCTCGCTCTCGTGCTCACGCCGGAGCTTCCGGTGGAGAGCTGGCTGGCACGGCTCGACGATCTCGCCGACCGATCGGCGGGCTTTTTCCTGCGCCGGCCGGTGGTGCTCGACGTCGACGGTCTTGCCATCGACCGGGCTGAGCTGAAGGGACTGGTCGACGAACTCGGCAAGCGCAGCGTGCGCATCATCGGGATCGAGGGCGCGCGCTCCTCACAACTGGGCTTCGACATGCCGCCGGCCATGTCCGGCGGCCGGCCGGCCTCCGACATCGAGATGCCGTCGCCGGAGCCGGCCGCGGAAAAGCCGGACGCGCGGCATGACGAGCCCGAAGCACCCAGCCGGCAGGCCGAGCAGCCGATGGTCCGGGCGATGCCCTCGCTCATCATCGATCAGCCGGTGCGTTCCGGACAGTCGGTCATCTTTCCCGACGGCGACGTCACCGTCATCGCCTCGGTCGCATCGGGCGCGGAAATCGTCGCCGGCGGCTCCATCCACATCTACGGAACGCTTCGCGGACGGGCGATGGCGGGTTCCATGGGCAACGCCTCGGCGCGCATCTTCTGCCGCAAGCTCGAGGCGGAGCTTCTTGCAATCGACGGCCTTTACAAGACGGCCGAAGACATCGAGCCGCAGCTGCGCGGACGCGCCGTCCAGCTGTGGCTCGACGGAGATGCGATCAGGTCAGAGACACTCATCTGAAGCGGCGGGCAGAGAGCACAGGAGAGGGAAATGGGAAAAGTCGTTGTTGTCACGTCGGGTAAGGGAGGCGTCGGAAAGACGACGTCGGCCGCCGCCCTCGGCGCCGCCCTGGCGCAGGGGGGTGCGAAGGTGGCCGTCGTGGACTTCGACGTCGGTCTGCGCAATCTCGACCTCGTGATGGGAGCGGAGCGGCGCGTCGTCTACGACCTCATCAATGTCATCCAGGGCGATGCCAAGCTGTCGCAGGCGCTCATCCGCGACAAGCGCCTGGAAACGCTCTACCTGCTGCCCGCCTCGCAGACGCGCGACAAGGACAATCTGACGGCCCAGGGCGTCGAACGGGTGATCAGCGCGTTGCGCAAGAGCTTCGATTGGGTCATCTGCGACAGCCCGGCCGGGATCGAACGCGGCGCGACGCTGGCGATGCGCCACGCCGACGTCGCCGTGGTGGTCACCAACCCCGAGGTCTCCTCGGTTCGCGATTCGGACCGCATCATCGGTCTTCTCGACGCCAAGACGCTCAAGGCAGAGCGCGGCGAGGATATCGAAAAACACCTGCTTCTGACCCGCTACGATCCCAACCGGGCCGATCGCGGCGACATGCTGAAGGTCGACGACGTCCTGGAGATCCTGTCGATCCCGCTGCTCGGCATCATACCCGAGAGCATGGACGTCCTGCGCGCCTCCAACCTCGGCGCACCGGTGACGATCGCCGATAGCCGCAGCGCGCCGGCACAGGCCTATCTCCAGGCCGCGCGCCGGCTGACCGGCGAAACCGTGCCGGTCACCGTCCCCGGCGAAAAGCGCGGCCTGTTCGGAAAGATCTTCGGACGGAGGGCAGCATGAACATCTTCCGCCTCTTCGGTAAGCAGGCCTCGGCGCCCACCGCACGCGACCGGCTGCAGGTCCTGCTCGCCCACGAGCGGGCCTCGGTGGGCGATTCGGATCTGGTGGCGCTATTGCGGGAGGAGATCCTCGCCGTGATCGCCAAGCACGTGAAGGTCGACGGCGAAAAGGTCAATGTGCAGATGGAGCGCGGCGACAAGGTCTCGACACTGGAAATCGACGTCGAGATCCCCCTCGACGCGCGCGTCAAGGCGGCCTGAGGGCCGCCGATCCCCTCGATGGCGGCGCCGTTGCCGCCGACAGGGAGTGAAGGAGACGACATGACCCGACTTGCACTGCTTCAGCGGCTCAAGGAGCTCCAGCAGATGCCGGCGTTCCAGAAGCGCGACATCACGACGATCAGCGCGCTCCTGTCCAACGATGCGCTGGCCGATCACGTGAGGGTTTGCGAGGATACCGTCGGCGAGCCGACCCTGCCGGCCCCGCATAACGGCCGCTCGGGTAGCCAGGGAGGCGCCGCGCAAGCCCGCAGGGCCTGACCCGGCGCCGCCCCGCGGCTCACTCCAGCGGGTTGCCCGTGGCGAAACCGCCGTCGACTTCAAGACAGATGCCGGTGATATAGGCCGCGGCGGGCGAGCACAGATAGAGTGCGGCGCCCACCAGGTCCTCGGTAGTGCCCCACCGGCCGAGCGCGGTGCGTTTGGAAATCGCCGCCTCGCCCTTGGGGCGCGACCAGATGGGCTTCGTCATGTCCGTCTTGTGATAGCCGGGGGCGATGGCGTTCACGCGGATCCCCTCGCGGCCCCACCGGTGCGCGCAGGCCCGTGTGAGGCCGAGCACCCCCGTCTTCGATGCACAGTAGGCCGGGACCCCGGGATCCGCCAAGAAGCTGAGCATGGAGGCGATGTTGACGATAGAGCCCCTGGTCTCGGCCAGACGGTCGTGCAGGGCGAAACTGAAGCGCATCTGCGCATTCAGATTGACGTCGATCGTGTCGAGGAAGATCTCTTCCTGCCACTCCTCCTCGCCTCGCGCCACGCCGGCCGCGTTGATCAGGACGTCGACCCTGGTCTGCGCCGCGCAAAAGGCGCGGACGGCGTCGGCATCGCGGACGTCGAGGCGCTCAAAGGAAATGCCTTCCTCGTCGAGCCCGGCGATCTTTCCGGCCGAACTGCCTGTGGCCGTGACGCGTGCGCCGAGACCGGCAAACCCTCGCGCGATATCGAGACCGATGCCGCTGGTCGCGCCGACGACGAGTGCATGCTTGCCGGAGAAAAGATCCGGCCGGAAAGTATGAAGGATCTCTTGCATTTCGTTCCCTTCTGATGTGGCTCTTGTCATCGGCACGGCCTCTTCAGGCCAGGCGCTTCAAGGCCGCGACAACCATCTGCGGGCTCACCGCGATGGGCTCGTTGTGCATGATGTCGCCGGCTTTGCAGGCGCGCTCGGCCACGCGGTCGAGCTTCGCCTCCGTCACCTCGGCGATCCCGACGCCGGCCAGGGTGACCGGCAGCCGGACCCTTTCGCAGAACGCATTCACCCGCGCGAATTCCTCCTCCATCCCGTGAATGAGCAGCATCGCCAGGACGCCGATGGCGACCTTCTCGCCGTGCAGGTGGTGATGCACGTCCTCGAGCTCGCACAGCCCGTGATGGATCGCGTGGGCGCCCGCCACGCCGCCCGATTCGAAGCCGGCGCCCGACAGGAGGATGTTTGCCTCGACCACACGCTCCAGCGCCGGCCCGGCCTCGTTCCGGTCACACTCCTCAAGCGCTGCCGCGCCTGCCTCGAAGATCACGTCGCGGCAGAAGCGCGCGATCGCATAGGTGACGGGCGAACCGTGCGTTCCCCAGCAATTTGGCGCCTGTGCGCGGCGCGAGCTTTCCGCCTCGTAATAGGTCGCCAGGGCATCCCCGATTCCGGCGGCCAGGAACCGCGCCGGAGCGCGGGCGATAATCGCGGTGTCGACCAGGACCAGGTCCGGGTTGCGCGGCAGGAAATGATCGTAGGCGACGCTGCCGTCTTCGCGGTAGACCACGGCGAGAGCGGAGCACGGTGCATCCGAGGCGGCGATGGTGGGCACGACGACGACGGGAACGGAAAGCGCGTGTGCGACCGCCTTGGCCGTGTCGAGCGTCTTGCCGCCACCCGCGCCGATCACCAGGTCGGCCCGGGCTTTCCGTCCGGCTTCGATGCCGGCGGCGATCTCGGCCTCGGAGCATTCGCCGCCATGGCGCCGGAAGGCGAGCGCGATCTCGCCCGCCGCCCCTTCCTGAAGCGCCTCCTCCAGGACATCGGCCAATCCGTTGTCCAGCAGGCAAAGGCCGTGCGAGCCGAGCGGCCGCGCCTCCACGCCGAGCCGGGCGATCAGGCCGGGGGCCTGGATGTAGCGGCCCGGGAAGCGGGCACCGATGACATGCGGGACGATCTGGTCCACGATCTTCTCCATTGATGACGCCGGCCTTACCAGCAGGTGTAGCCGCCATCGGCCAGCACGATCGAACCGGTCATCAGGCTGGCGGCGTCCGAGGCGAGAAACAGGATGACGGCGGCGATCTCGTCCGGCCGGCCCATGCGGCCTTGCGGCGTGCCGCCGATCCAGTGCCGCATCAGGTTTTCGTCCTCGTAGACATAGGCTGTCATCTCGGTCTCGATATAGGTGGGCGCGACGGCGTTGACGCGCACGCCGCGGGGCGCCCATTCGGCGGCCAGGCTCTTGGTCAATTGGTGGACCGCGGCCTTGGAGGCGTTGTACTGCGCCTGCTCCTGCGGCCGGTTGACGATGATGCCCGACATGGAGCCGACATTGACGATCGTTCCCGCGCCCCTTTCCAGCATGCGTTTGCCGAAGGCGCGGCAGCACCAGAAGAGACCGTTCAGATTGACGTCGACGACCGACGACCATTCGTCGTCGCTCATCCGTTCGGCGGGAATGTTCGACCGGGCGATACCGGCATTGTTCACCAGGATATCGACATTCGCATGCTTGTCGGCGAGCGCTTCGACCGCCGCGGGGTCGGTGACGTCGAGGGTTTCGGCGGTGACGTCGTAGCCCTTTTCGCGCAGTCCGCCGGCGGCGGACTTCGCGGCCTCGCCGTCGCGGTCGGCCAGGATGATGCCCGCCCCGGCCTGGGTCAGAGCTTCGCAGGTGACCAGCCCGATCCCGCGCGCCCCGCCCGTGACGAGCGCCGTACGGCCAGTCAGGCGGAAGCGGTCCAGGAAGGGCGTTTCTGCGGAAGAGATGGATGCGGACATTCAGGCCTCCCGTTGCGATGCCGTCAGGGCGTCGAGTGCGTCGTAGTGCTGCTGGCTGTCGGTATAAAGACGGTCGAAAAGGGGCTGCATCCGGGCGTAGCGATCCGCCCAGGCCGGATCGGGCACGACCTCGCGCGCATGCCTGACCAGCTGTCCGGCCGCCTCGGCCAGATTGCCGGCCGCACCGGTCGCCACGGCAGCGAGCGCGGCGCAGCCGATAAGTCCGCATTCGGGTTCCTCGGGGATGAGGATCGGCCTGCCGTAGACCGCCGCCTTGATGCGCAACCACAGATCCGCCTTGGCGCCGCCGCCGGATGCGATCAGCACTTCCGGGCGCGTTCCCGTGGCCCGCTCCATGACCGCGAGATGCCGGTTGACGGCGAAGGCCACGCCTTCGAGCACCGCCCGGTGCATCTCAGGCAGGCCGTGCCCGGCCGCCAGCCCGAAGAACTGGGCGCGGGAGTTGCGGTGCGCGCCCAGACGCTCGCCGACGAGATAGGGCAGGAACAGGAGCGCGTCCGATCCAGGCGGTGCCTTGCCCGCCATGTCCAGGATCTCGGCATAGCTCAGGCCGTTGGCGTGGAAGACGCGGCGTGCCCATCGCGCGGCGTCGCCGCCGGCTTCGAGAAGGACGAAGGCGCCCCAGTTCCCCTCCGGCGTGCCGACATTGCTGATTTCGGCGTCGAGCACCGGGCGCTCGGCCACCAGCGTGACGATCGAGGAGGTGCCGGCGACCTCGGAGGCGAGCCCCGGCCGGCAGACGCCGGAGCCCAAAAGCGCGACGGGATAGTCACCGCCGCCGACCAGCACCGGCGTGCCCGCCGCAAGCCCCGTCTCCCGCGCCGCATCGGGAGTGACTTGGCCGAGAACCTCTGTCGGCAGGCGGATGGGCGCCATCAAAGCGGGGTCGAGGCCCAGGTCCTCAAGGACGCCTGCGTTCCAGTCGCCCGTCAGCGGATCCATCAGGAAGGAGCATGCCGCCTCGGTCCAGTCCATCGACCGTTCGCCGGTGAGGCGCAGGTTCACGTAGTCCTTGGGCATGAGCACCGTGGATGCCCGCTTCCAGGCGTCGGGGTCGTTGTCGCGCAGCCATTGCAGCTTGAAGGCCGGCCATGCGGGCGTCGGCGGATTGGCCGTGCGCGGAAGCCAGGCGGAAAGGTCCTCGCGCTCCTCGAAGGCGCGCACATGGCCGAGCGTGCGCTTGTCGTTCCACAGCGGCACGGTCTCGCGCGTCGGCTCTCCGTCATCGTCGACAAGCACGGTCCCGTGCATCTGGCCGCACGCGGCGACGGCGCTCGCCGCGTATCCCTCCTCGCGCGCGCGTGCGGTGATCTCCCGGAGTGCTTCCCGCGCGGCGTTCCACCAGTCGGCGGGCCGTTGTTCCGACCATCCGTAGGCGGGAACGATCTGCTGATATTCCCGCGCGGCGAGGCCGAGGATGCGGCCGTCCCGCCCCATGAGCGCGGCGCGGGTCGATCCCGTGCCGATGTCCAGTGCGATGATGCAATCCGCCACGTCGTCCCCTCAGCGCCGGAAGACCTGGCTGCCGTGCTGCATGACCACCGCCGCGACGATGATCACCCCGAGATACACCTGCTGGTGATAACCGGGGACGCCGGCAAGGTTCATGATGTTGCCGATCACGCCGAGGATCATCACCCCGATAAAGGTATTGATGACGCCGCCACGCCCGCCCATGAGGCTGGCGCCGCCGATGACCACCGCGGCGATCACGTCCAGCTCCGCGGCGACGCCGACGCTGGCCGACCCCACGCCCGAACGCGCGGTCACCAGGATTCCGGCGATGGCGGACAGGATGCCGGAGATGACGTAGACCGACAGCACGTAGCGCGGCACCGAGATGCCCGACAGGCGCACCGCCTCTTCGTTCGAGCCGATCGCCTTCACGAGGCGACCGAAGCGCGAGAAGTTGAGTACCACGAAGGCGACCGCGAAGAGCACGAACATCAAGAGCGCCGGGTTCGGGAAGCCGAGCGTGAAGCCGGTGCCGAAGGCCTGCAGCGGCGCCCCCTTGGTTCCCGGCATGATCGGCTGGCCGTTCGAGAGGATCAGCGCGAGGCCGCGCGCGGCCGTCATCATGGCCAGCGTGATCACGAAGGCGGGCAGCCGCATGAAGGCGATGAAGACACCCGAGATCGCGCCGCATGCGGCACCGATGCCGAGCGACATGGCGAGCGCCAGGGGCAGGGGGTATTCCTGGATCAACAGCGCCGAACTGACGGCGCCGAGGGCGGCGATCGAGCCCACGGACAGATCGATGCCGCGCGTCAGGATGACGAACAGCATGCCGATCGCCATGACGCCGATCCCCGACATCTGCCGCAGCACGTTCATGATGTTGCGTTCGGAGAGGAAGGCGTCCGACTGGGTCGAGGCCAGGACGAGGAGCAGCACGAAGATGGCGGCGGTGCCGAACTGCTGGAACAGCCGTGTGAAGGTCAGGCGACCACTGCGTGGCCTCGCGGTGTCGGTGACAGCGGGCTCGCTGATTTGTGCGGCACCGTCGCTCATGCGCTCATCTCCCTCTCCGCCTTGCCCTGACCGGCGATGGACAGGGTCAGCAGTTTTTCTTCACTGTAATCCTGCGGCGCCAGCTCGCCGCGAAGCTCGCCGTTGCCCATCACGAGCACGCGGTCGCAAAGGCCGAACAACTCCGCGTGCTCCGATGATATGACCAGAACGGCCTTGCCCGCGGCGGCAAGGCGATGGATCAGGAAATAGATCTCGGTCTTGGCACCGACGTCGACGCCGCGGGTCGGCTCGTCCAGAATGATGACATCACCGTCGGCGTGAAACCACTTGGCCAGCACCACCTTCTGCTGGTTGCCGCCCGACAGGCTGCTGACCGGATCCGTGGGATGGCCGAGCTTGATGCGCAGCGCCTTGACGAGCTTGTCGATCACGCCGCGCTCGCGGCGCGGGTCGAAGAAGCCGAAGCGCGTCACCGGCCCTGCATGGGCCATGGTGGCATTGTGCATGATCGCCATGTCGAGGACGACGCCCTGTCCCTTCCGGTCTTCCGGCACCAGGCCGACGCCGCGGCGGACCGCCTGCTTGGGCGTGCGCGGACGATACGCCTCGCCGTTGAGCGTCATATGGCCGGAGGTGACCGGGTCGGCGCCGAAGATCGCGCGCGCGACCTCCGTCCGTCCGGAGCCGACCAGCCCGCCGAGGCCGAGGATCTCGCCGCGGCGGAGCGAGAAGGAGACGTTGCGCACGCCGTTGGGGAGTACCAGGTCCTCGACCCGGAGCACCTCCTCGCCGATCTCGGTGTCGGGCTTCTCGCCGAAGAGCTGGCTTAAGGGACGGCCGACCATGAGGCGGATCAGGTCGTCGACAGTCGCCTTGTCGGGCGTGACCGTGTCGACGTTCTGCCCATCCTTCAGCACCGATATGCGGTCGGAAACCGCGAAGACCTCGTCGAGGCGATGCGAGATATAGGCGATCGCCACGCCCTCGCGCCGCAGGCTGCGGATGATGTCCAGGAGCCGTTCTGCATCGCCCGTTGAAAGGACGGCGGTGGGCTCGTCGAAGACGATGGTCCTGGCATTGCGGGACAGGGCCTTGGCGATCTCGACGACCTGCTGATGCGCGATGGAGAGATCTCCGAGCCGTGCGGCGGGGGAGATGTCGAAGCCCAGCCTGCGGATCAGTTCGCCGGCCCGGCGGCGCAGGCTTGCCCAGCGGATGCCGGCCGGCAACTCGCCAAGAAAGATGTTCTCGGCAACGGAAAGGTCCGGTGCCAGCGCCATCTCCTGGTGAATGATGGAGATGCCGCGGCCGATCGCGTCCTCCGGCCCGGTGAAGCGGATCGGCTCGCCGTTCAGCCGGATCTCGCCGGTGTCGGGCCGCATCTCGCCGCCCAGCACGCGCATCAAGGTGGACTTTCCCGCGCCGTTCTCGCCGACCAGCGCGTGCACCTCGCCGGGTGAGAGGCTGAAACTCACGCCGGACAAGGCGCGAATGCCCGAAAACGACTTTGAGATGTTGTCCAGTTCTATGAGCGGCGTCATGCATCCCTCCCGGCGCAGCGCGACTGCGAAGGTGCCGCCCGCGGCCGGGCGGCACCGAAGCACCCTATCAGAACAGGGAGTCGGGATCGTAGTATTCGCCCACGTTCTCTTGCGTGATCACCGCCGGCTCGGTGAAGGTGAGCTTGCTGATGTCCTCGGGAAGCTCGCCGTTCAGCGCCTTGATGCCGACCTCGACCGCCATGCGCGCGATCTCGTTCGGGTTGTTGAGCCCGGTCGCCCCGTATTCGCCTTCCTTGATCAGCTCGTAGGCTTCCTTCTGGCCGTCGGCGGCGGCGACGAGGATCACTTCCTCCAGCCGGCCGGCCGCCTGCAGGGCGGCGCGTGCGCCGAGGACCATCGAGTCGTTCTCGCCGAGCACGACATTGATATCGGGATGAGCGGTCAGCAGATCCTCCATGGCCGTAAGGCCGCCTTCGGTGGACCAGTTGCCCCAGCCCTGGCCCAGCACCTCCACGTCGGCATGGCCGTAATTGGTCAGCATGGAGTCCATGAGGCCGCGCAGGACGCCGAGGCGGCGCTCGCGTCCCACCAGGTTGCCCTGGCTGCCCGAAAGCAGCGCGATGTGCGCCGGCTCGCCGTCGAGTTCCTTGGCGAGCCAATCGCCGACCAGTTCGCCATTGGCCTCGTTCGAGGACTGGATCTGGGTGATGAAATCGGCCGAGGGATCGAGCGTGGAGTCGATGGCGACCACATGCACGCCCTGCGCCGAGGCGGCGTTGACGGCGGGGACCAGGCCCTGCGCATCGCGCGGGTTGACGATGAGGATGTTGATGCCGGCGGCGACCATGTCCTCGACGTCGCCGATCTGCTTGACCATGTCGTTCTGGCCGTCGGCCGAACGCACCGAGCAGCCGGCCTCTTCGGCGGTCTTGCGCGCGGTGGCTTCCTGGGCCGCGAAATAGGGCGCGCCGAGCGTGTACATGGAAATGCCGACCCTGCATTCCTCCGCGGCATGCGCCGAACCGGTGGCCGCGGCCAGAACGGCGGCGACGGCAAGCGTTTTCTTCATTTCAAGTGTCCTCCCAAGGATGGGCCGCCGCGCCGGCGACCGGTTTGTTGCTCCAAGAATTGGTAGCATAATTACGTACTTTGCCTCCGTCAACACGGATCTCGCTACAAAACCTCCGGGATATGAAGGAATCTGGTTGTGTCCGCCAGGACATATTGACTAGATTAAGGCCAATAAGGTAGCAATTCTACAAAATCCGACGCGACAAGGGAGGAAAGCGTGAAGCTTGCGGAACCGCGGTCCTGTGACGTCGCCGTAGCTGAAGGGCTGCTGCGCGGCGGAAACGGTCACTATAAGAAGACCTTCGACGACCTCACGGGGCTCTATGCCGACGGCGCGGCTTTCGACGCCCTCCTTGCCGAGCGCAAGGGGCAGGTGGCTTACGAAGTGACCTCCTATACTCCCGGTACGAAGGTCAGCGACCTGATCATGGGCGTGACGCGAATGGAGCCGGGCAAGGTCGGCGACGAGTACTTCCTGACGCGCGGCCACATCCACGCCAATGGGGACCGGCCGGAGATTTACTACGGCCAGGCCGGACGCGGCGTAATGCAGCTGGAAAGCCCGGATGGCGAGGTGCGGCTGGTCGAGATCGGGCCGCAGAGCATCTGCTACGTGCCGCCTTACTGGATCCATCGTTCGGTGAATGTCGGCGCCGAGGATCTGGTGATGATGTTCGCCTATCCCGCCGATTCGGGACAGGACTACGGGATCATCGAACGCTCCGGCGGAATGCGCGTGCGCATCCTCGACGACGGCAAGGGCGGCTGGGCCGCGGTCGACAATGCTGATTGGCGTCCGCGCTCCGAGGCCGAGCTCGTCGAAATCTACAGGGATGCGGAGACGGCGGCATGACGATGGATGCCTTCGAGCGGGTCGCCGCGATTGGAGTGGTGCCGGTTATCGCCATCGAAGAGGTGGACCATGCCGAGCCGCTGGCGGACGCATTGCTGGAAGCCGGTCTCGGCGTGGTGGAGATCACCTTCCGCACCTTTGCAGCCGCGGACGTCATGGCACGGCTCAGCGAGACGCGGCCTGAAATCCTGGTTGGTGCCGGCACGGTGCTGTCGCCGGATGCAGTGACGCGCGCGGTCGAGGCCGGGGCCGCGTTCGGCCTGGCGCCGGGCTTCGACCCGGAAGTGGTGAGCGCCGCCGCCGAAGCCGGGCTGCCTTTCGCGCCGGGCGTGATGACGCCGTCCGACATCTCACTGGCGACGGCGCGCGGCTGCCGGCTGATGAAATTCTTCCCGGCCGCGTCGGCGGGCGGAGCGTCGATGCTGAAGAACATCGCCGCCCCGTTCGCCCATCTCGGCGTCTCCTTCATCCCCACCGGCGGTGTCGGCCTGGAGACCATGGGCGAGTGGCTTTCCCTGCCGCAGATCGCCGCGGTGGGCGGCACCTGGATCGCCAGACCCGAGGATATGCGCGCGGGCGATTGGCAGGCAATCACCGAGAAGGCGCGCGCCGCCCTCGCACGCGCAAAGGAGCTGCGCGCATGACACGCTATCGCCCCTGCCAGCGGCCCACGCTTCACTTCATCGGCGTGACGACGGGCAAGAGCTCGATCATGAAGGTCTTCCCGGCCTGGGCGCGGCATCTGGGACTGGAGGACGCGCAGATCAGCGGGATCGACTTCCCGCCGCATGCCGAGCCGGCCGCCTACCGGGAAGCCGTCGAATATATCCGCGACGACCCGAATTCGCTCGGCGCGCTGGTGACGACGCACAAGATCGACCTCTTCAATGCCTGCCGGGATCTCTTCGACGAGATCGATCCCTTCGCCACACTGATGAAGGAGACGAGCTGTATTTCCAAGCGCGGCGGCAAGCTGATCTGCCATGCCAAGGATCCCATCTCCTCCGGTCTTTCCATCGACGGCTTCCTGGGTCCCGACTACTGGAAGAAGACCGGCGGCGAGGTCTTTTCCATCGGCGCCGGCGGCTCGACCATCGCGCTCACCTGGCATCTGATGCGCAAGGAACGGGGCGTGAACGTACCAGCGCGCATCGTGGTGTCGAACCGCTCGCAACCACGGCTGGACGAGATTCGGCGTGTCCACGCCGAGATCGAAAGCGACGTCCCGGTGGACTATGTCCTGGCGCCCGAGCCCGCCGGCAATGATGCCGTTCTGCCCGACCTCAAGCCGGGCTCTCTGGTCATCAATGCCACCGGCCTCGGCAAGGACGCGCCCGGCTCGCCGCTGACCGACGCGGCGATTTTTCCCGAACGAGCCGTCGTATGGGACCTGAACTACCGTGGAGACCTGGTCTTCCTCGACCAGGCGCGGGCGCAGGAGAAGGCGCGGGACCTGACGATCGTCGATGGATGGACCTATTTCATCCACGGCTGGACGCAGGTGATCGCCGAGGTGTTCGATATTCCCATTGCGCCGACCGCCGAGAACATCGACGCTTTGACGCGCATCGCGGTGCAGGCGGCGAAGGAGTAGGGCATGGACCGCGTCCTGATCACGCCCCGCTCGCTCACGTCATCGCCGCCGCCCGCACTGGCACGGTTGGAGAGGGCGGGCTTCGAACTGGTGTTCAGCGCGCCGGGAAAGATCCCCGACGAAAACGAGCTTCTGCGGCTGGTGCCCGACTGCGTCGGCTGGCTCGCCGGCGTGGAGCCCGTCAGCGAAAAAGTCATCGCCGCGGCGCGTCGTCTGCGCGTGATTTCGCGCAACGGCTCCGGCGTGGACAGCCTGCCCATGGTGGCGGTCGAGGCGCGGGGGATCGCCGTGGAACGCGCGCTCGGCGCCAATGCGAC
>NZ_JBHSUM010000076.1:0-20099 GCF_042660605.1 Nitratireductor sp. GCM10026969 | reverse complement strand
CACTCCTGGCGTGCAGGCGCAGCACTGCGGTCGCGGAGCGCGGAATCCGGCTCGCCCGTGACGTCGCGCGCCACGGAAAGGCGCATGCGGATGATGCGCTCGACCTGCCTGAGCTTGGCTGCCTCGCCGGGATCGCACAGCGTGATCGCCTCGCCGTCGGCGCCGTTGCGGCCGGTACGACCGATGCGGTGGACGTAGCTTTCGGCTTCGTCCGGCAGGTCGAAATTCACGACGTGGCTGATGCCGGGCACGTCGATCCCGCGCGCGGCAATGTCGGTGGCCACGAGGATGCGGGCCTTGCCGTTGCGGAACTCGTCCAGCGCGCGCTGGCGTGCATTCTGCGATTTGTTGCCGTGGATCACAGCGGCCGGGAAGCCATCGCGCGTCAGATCACGCGTCACGCGGTCGGCGCCGTGCTTGGTGCGGGCGAAGACGATCACCTGGCGCATCACCTCGTCGGCCAGCATGTCGGCGAGCACCTTGCGCTTCTGTTTGGTGCGCGCCATGACCACGCTCTGGCGGATCTCGGCGGCCGTCGTGCCCTGGCGTGCGATCTCGATGCACAAAGGCTGGCGCAGCAGGCTGCCGGCCAGCGCCTCGATCTCCTTCGGCATCGTGGCCGAGAAAAGCGCGGTCTGGCGCGCCGGATGCGTCGCCTTGGCGATGCGCCGGACATCGTTGATGAAACCCATGTCGAGCATACGGTCGGCTTCGTCGAGCACGAGCCATGTGGTGTCGGAAAGCACCACCTCGCCCTCGCGCACAAGGTCGGTCAGCCGGCCGGGTGTGGCGATCAGCACGTCGACGCCGGGGGCCATGCGCTTAACCTGGCTGCGGCGCGATACGCCGCCGAGGACCAGCGCCGTCGAGACATGCGCGCCCTTGGCCAGCGCCCGCACCACCGTATCGATCTGGACCGCGAGCTCGCGCGTCGGCACGAGGATGAGCGCGCGTGCCGTACGCGGGCGCCGCTTGGCGCCGAGCCCGATGATCTTCGACAGGATCGGCAGCGAAAAGGCGGCCGTCTTGCCGGAGCCCGTCTGGGCCACGCCCAGGATGTCGCGGCCTTCGAGAAAGGCGGGAATCGCCTTTTCCTGGATGGGCGTGGGTGTGGACATGCCGGCGGCGGCGGCCGTATTCAAGAGTGTGCCCGAAATCCCGAGTTGTGCGAAATCGTTGCGATCCGCTTTGTTATCCGTGGTCAATATTGTCTTCTTTCTTCTGCGGCGCCGAACCGGCGCGCGCGATCAATCGCGGCAGGGCGCAACCTGCCCAATTACTGTTTCAATGAACGACAAGGCGGCGGAGAGACGCTCCACACGGCTGCGCTGTCGCGCCCGGAACAATTAATCCCGGGTCTTGTCCCGCCTGCCGAACCGTGGGAACGAAGGGAGGATCAGACGCAACCTGTCTCGAGAGAAAGCCGGACGAGCCGGCCCATGCGCCTATGATGGCTCATATGGCCTGCCGGACGGGAAATAGCAAACGAATATTTTCTTGCCGCGCGCTAAAGATTTTCCGCCATCCTGGCCAGGGCCAGAACGGTCCGCCAATTGCGCGCGGTTCCCGCCACCTTGAGCGTCGGCTCGATCTTCGGCGCAAACAGCGATCGGCCCATTCCGTCTGGCGTGTGCAGATAGAGCGCCCTGCCCTTGACGGCGAAGCGCTCGCTTCCCGACGCCTTCGCCTGGAGCGCCTCGACGTTCCGCGCTTCCGGTTGCCGCTCGAGAGCGAGGAGATGCAGCTTCGTCGGCTCGTCCACCGTCTCCACGAACGGGTTCTGGGCGATGACTTCAGCCCAATCGGCGGCGCTGCGCACCAGAACAGCCTTATCGAAGCCCATCTTCTCTTTCACGAGGGCGGCGACCGTCTCGGCCACCGCGCTTTCCGCCATCGGCGAGACAAGCACCGCGTTGCCGCTGTTGATGTAGGTCGCCACACCGGAAAATCCCGCCTCCGCGAGCACGGCCCGAAGCTGCTTCACCGGAAGCTGCGTCGCTCCTCCCACACCACGAAACAGCACGATGTAGGGGGTCATATGAGAAGACTTGCGATGGTTTCGTCGTCGGTGATGTCCTGATAGGCCCAGCCCGCCGCATCGAAGCGCCGGGCAAGCACCTTGAAGTTGCGCGGGTCCTTGGTTTCCAGCCCGATCAGCACCGAGCCGAAGTTGCGCGCGGATTTCTTCAGATATTCGAACCGCGTAATGTCGTCGTCCGGGCCGAGGAGGTCCAGGAAGTCGCGCAGCGCACCGGGGCGCTGCGGAAAGCGGAAGATGAAGTACTTCTTCAGCCCCTCGAAGCGCAACGCGCGCTCCTTGACGTCGGGCAGACGCTCGAAGTCGAAATTGCCGCCCGACACGATCACGACGATGGTGCGGCCCTTCAAGTCCTTCTTGGGAAAATCCTTCAACGCATCGAGCGCGAGCGCGCCGGCGGGCTCCAGCACCACGCCTTCCACATTGAGCATCTCGATCATGGTGGCACAGAGACGGTTTTCAGGAATCAACCGAACCTGTTGCGCGGAAAAGTTCTTCAATCGCTTAAACGGCTCGCGCCCGATTTCCGCCACCGCCGCGCCGTCGACGAAGTTGTCCACCTGGTCGAGCTTCACGCGCTTTCCCGCCGACAGGCTGCGCGCGAGGCTGGGCGCGCCGACGGGCTCGGCGAAGACGAACTCGGGCGCGTAACCGCTGTCGGAAAGGAAGGTCGTCACGCCCGCCGCGAGCCCGCCGCCACCGACCGGCAAAAGCACCCGCGCAGCCTCCATCCGCGCATCGAGCTGGTCGGCGAGTTCGCGCGCGACGGTAGCCTGTCCTTCGATGATGTCGGGATGGTCGAAGGGCGGCACCATGAGTGCGGCGCTGGCGGCGGCGAAGCCTTCGGCGGCATGATAGCATTCGTCGAAGAAATCGCCGACCAGCCGCACCTCGATGAAATCGCCGCCGAACAGCCGCGTCTTGTCGATCTTCTGCTGCGGCGTGGTCACCGGCATGAAGACCACGCCCTTGCGGCCGAAATGACGGCAGACGAAGGCGAAACCCTGGGCATGGTTCCCGGCCGAGGCGCAGACGAAGCCGTCCGGCCCGACACCGGCGGCGATCGCCTTGCGCATGAAATTGAAGGCACCGCGGATCTTATAGGAGCGGACCGGGGTCAGGTCTTCGCGCTTCAGGAGAACGCGCGCGCCGGTCTTCTTAGACAGGTAGTCGTTTTCCTGCAGGGGCGTTTCGGGAAAGAGCGCCCGCAACGCTTCACACGCCTGTCCGACCCGCTCGGCGAATGCGGTCATCCTTCCCCCTTCCGGCAACGCGGACTGTCCTGCCGTTCCTTTTCGGTGGCTTCGGCGATCATCGTGCTGCTATTGCATATCACGGGCGGCAAGGCCACTCTCCGCCGGACCCGCCAACGTGCCAAAGACTGAGACGAGGTTCGCTCGCCCGTGCAATATTCGGCTGCCCGCACCGCCATCCACATCGCCTCCGTCTTTGCCATCTATCTCTCGGTTGCCATGCTCGTCCCGGCGATGGTCGACCTTTATTACGGAAACGACGACTGGCGCGTCTTCGCATTCTCGGCTTTCTTCACCGGCGGTCTGTCGCTTGCCGTCGCCATGGCGACACAGGGACGCGCGCCGGTCATTTCCTCGCGATTCGGCTTTCTCGTCGTCAATCTGCTCTGGTTTACGGCCTGCGTGGTGGGAGCGATCCCTCTCTTTGCTTCTTCCGTCGATATCGACCTGGTCGATTCCTTCTTCGAATCCGTGTCGGCGGCAACGGCCACAGGGGCGACGGTCCTCGTGGGGTTGGACGGCATGCCGCCCGGCCTGCTTCTTTGGCGGTCCATCCTGCAATGGATCGGCGGCCTCGGGGTGATCGCCCTCGGCCTGTTCGTGCTGCCGTTCCTGAACGTCGGCGGCGTATCCTATTTCAAGATCGAATCCTCGGATATCGCGGACAAACCCTTCGACCGCTTCTCCACCTTCGCCACCGGCCTTGTCAGCATCTACGTGCTTTTGACCTTCGTGTGCGGCGTTGCCTACGCGGCGGCGGGCATGCCCACTTTCGATGCCGTGAACCACGCCATGACGACGCTCGCCACCGCCGGCTTCTCCACCCATGACGCCTCAATGGGGGCTTACGCCAACAATCCCGCCATCCTGTGGGTGGGCACGATCTTCATGTTCATCGGCGCCCTGCCCTTCTCGATCCTGATCCTCTTTTCCGTGCGCGGGCGGCTCGATGCGCTGCGCGATCCACAGATCCGCGTCTTCGCGGGCTACACGCTGGTTTTCGTGCTCGCCGTCGCCGTCTATCTGCGTATCACCGGCGACCGCTCCTTTTTCGACGCACTCACCCACGCCGCCTTCAACTTCGTCTCGATCATCACCACAACCGGCTACGCCACCGAGGACTACGGCGCCTGGGGCGCCTTCGCGCTGACCGCGGCCTTCGTCGCCATGTTCCTGGGCGGCTGCTCGGGCTCGACCACGGGCGGGATCAAAGCCTACCGCTTCCTCATCCTGTTCGAGCTGCTGGCCAACGGCCTGCGCCGGCTGGTCTATCCGAACACCGTTTTGAGCGTGCGCTACGGCGACCGGCCCGTGGAAGACGAGTTGCAGCGCGCTGTCGTCCTTTATATTTCCGCCTTCTTCGTCATCTGGGCCTTTGTTATCCTGCTCCTCGGGGCAACGGGCCTCGATCTCGTCTCTGCCGTCAGCACCGCGCTGTCGGCGCTGACCAATGTCGGCCCCGGCCTCGGGCCGATCGTCGGTCCGGTGGGCAATTTCGCCTCACTCACCGACGCGGCGAAGCTGATCATGGCGCTGGCGATGCTTCTCGGCCGCCTCGAGATCCTCGCCGTTCTGGTGATCTTCACTCCGATTTTCTGGGGGCGGTAGCCAATAATCTGCCGGGTGGTGAAACGCTGCTTTAGGTTGTATGGTCCCGCGCAAACTCATCTCCTTGCTGAGCATTCGAAAATGTTCGTGAACTCACCGTATCTGCGGCTGTCGATACTGTGCATTGCATTCCTCGTCGCTGGCTGCGCATCGACCGAGCAGCACCGACTCATTGCACAGACCATCGCGCCCGCCTCGCAAAGTGAAATCTCCGCGCTGCACCGGATCTTTCTCGCGACGTCGCGCGAGCCCGCATCGGAGCCGGGTGTCATCTTTTCCGGTCAGCGCGCACCGGAGATCGCCTTCGGCCTTGTCGATGTCAGCGTGCCGAAGGTCCACGAGTCGGGCAAACTCGAACGTTCACCGACCACCCACGTTGCCGATCCGGCCCGTTATCTCGCTGCCAGGCGCCTCGGGCTTTACCGCGATGCGGAAAGTTTCCGCACGGTCATCGGCCGAAACGCCCGGGAGCGTGACGGCAGGGCGCTGGTTTTCGTTCACGGCTTCAACACCAGCTTCGACGAAGCGGTGTACCGGATGACCCAGATCGTGCACGATTCCGGCTACGAGGGCGTGCCGGTCCTGTTCACCTGGCCGTCGTCGGCGCGGGTGCTCAACTATATCTACGACCAGAACAGCGCGACCGCCGCACGCGATGCGCTGGAGAAAACGCTGCAGCTGATTGCCGGCTCCGGGGTGAAACGTATCGATATCGTCGCCCATTCCATGGGCGCCTGGCTGACGATGGAGGTGCTGCGCCAGCTTGCGATTTCCGGCGACAGGGACCTTGGCGGCCGGCTGGCGGACGTGGTGCTCGCCTCTCCCGACATCGATCTGGACGTCTTCCAGAGCCAGATGCGCCGCTACGGAGTGCCGGACCGCAACTTCTTCGTCCTGACCTCGCGCGACGACCGGGCGCTCAACGTGTCACGCATCATCGCCGGAAACGCGCCGCGCCTGGGCAGCGGAATCCAGCCGGAAGAGGTCGCAGAACTCGGTGTGACCGTACTCGACGTCACGAGCCTTTCCTCCCCGGACGGCCTCAACCACACGAAGTTCGCGGAGAACCCAGTGCTTGTGCGCCTGTTGGGCGAGGGCCTGGTCGATTCCGACGATACGCCTGTGACGGAAGACAGGATTGCCCAGCGCCTGGAAGGTCTTACGCGCGGTATCGGCCAGACGATCGGATCGGCCGCCGACCTGATCATCACCACACCGTTCGAGGTCATCAACATCGCCGTCGGGCAGTAACAGCCAATCG
This sequence comes from Nitratireductor sp. GCM10026969, assembly GCF_042660605.1. Taxonomy (NCBI): domain Bacteria; kingdom Pseudomonadati; phylum Pseudomonadota; class Alphaproteobacteria; order Hyphomicrobiales; family Phyllobacteriaceae; genus Nitratireductor; species Nitratireductor sp. GCM10026969. The sequence goes on along the minus strand of NZ_JBHSUM010000076.1, from coordinate 13,939 downwards.
TGATCTGAAGCGCGTATACCTCAGCTCGAGGTCACGCACCTCAGCCCTCAGGACGGCAACAGGAGGTCGACCCGGCGGAAGGCGGTCACATCAATGATCCCCATGTCCGAGATGCGCAGTTCGGGAATGACCACGAGTGCCAGCAGCGAGTGCTGCATGTAGGCGTTGTTGAGCGTGCAGCCCATCTCGCGCATGGCGGCGGCCAGTTTCGCGGCCTTCTCGGCGACCACCTCGGCACGCTGGTCCGACATCAGTCCGGCGATGGGCATCTCTATCAAGGCCAGTTCCCTGCCCTTCGAGATCATTACGACGCCGCCGCCGACCTGGCCGAGCCGGTTGGCGGCTTTGGCCATATCGTTCTTGTTGGTGCCGACCACGATCATGTGGTGCGAATCGTGCGCCACGGTGGAGGCCATGGCGCAGTCCTGGGTATAGCCGAAACCGGAGACGAAGCCGTTGGTGACCGCCCCCGTGCCGCGATGGCGCTCCACCAGGGCGATCTGGCAGATATCGTTGCGCCGGTCCATGGCCACCAGACCGTTCACGACGGGGAGTTCCCCGGTGAGCGCCCGCGTGGGGGCCTGGTTTTCCACCACGCCGATGACCCGCGCCTTGACGCTGCGCGCGCCTTTCGGCGCGGGAATGTCGAAATCCGCAGCGGTCAGGCGCTTGCCGAGGCGCACCGTCTTCTTGGCATTGGCGGGATAATTGTAGGCGGGAATGTCGGCTTCCAGCTTGCCGCCCCGGGCAAGCCGAACGCCCCGGGCATAGACCTCGTCGATGGAAAGAGCGGCAAGGTCGGAGACGATGAGGAAGTCCGCCAGCCTCCCCGGTGCGATGGAGCCGAGTTCGCGATCCAGCCTGAAATGCTGGGCCGTATTGATCGTCGCCATCTGGATCGCCGTCACGGGCGTGAGCCCCTGGGCGATGGCATGGCGCACGACGCGGTCCATGTGGCCCTCCTCGACCAGCGTGCCGGAATGGCTATCGTCCGTGCAAAGGATGAAGTTGCGCGGGTCGAGCCCCTGCTCCGTCACCGCCTTGATCTGGCTGGCCACGTCATACCAGGCGGAGCCGAGCCGCAGCATCGCCTTCATACCCTGGCGCACGCGGGCGACGGCGTCCTCCATCCGCGTGCCCTCGTGATCGTCCTCCGGCCCGCCGGCCACATAGCCGTGAAAAGCGCGCCCGAGATCGGGGGAGGCATAGTGGCCACCTACCGTCTTTCCCGTCCTCATCGTGGCGGCGATCTCTCCGCTCATCGCCGGGTTGTTGGCCGCTACGCCGGGAAAGTTCATCACCTCGCCGAGGCCGACGATATTGTCCCAGCCCATGGCCTCCGCCACCTCCTCGGCGCCGAGCTCCGCGCCGGCATGCTCGAGCCCGGGCGCGGACGGAACGCAGGAGGGCATCTGCACATAGACGTTGATCGCCTGCGCGGCCGCCTCGTCGTGCATCAGCCGCACGCCCTGCAGCCCCAGCACGTTGGCGATCTCGTGCGGATCGATGAACATCGACGTCGTGCCGTGCGGAATGACGGCGCGGCAGAACTCCGTCACCGTCACCATACCGCTTTCCACATGCATGTGCGCGTCGCACAGCCCCGGCACGAGGTAGCGGCCGCGCGCATCCACCACCTTCGTCCGCTCACCGATGGCGTGGCTGGCGTCCGGCCCGCAATAGGCGAAGCGGCCAGCGGCGATGGCGACGTCGGTGCCGGGGATCACCTCGCCCGAGTAAACGTTCACCCAGCGCCCGTTGCGCACCACGAGATCGGCCCCCTTGCGGCCCATGGCGACATCGACCAGGAGCGGCGCGACCGCGCTCCACGGCCTGGTTTTCTTACTCACGGTGGAACTCGCCATCGATGTGTCTCCTCGCCGGCAGTGTGGCAAACCCGCTCGAGCGATGCCAGTGAAATCCGCGGACAGTGCAGTAAGCGAGCCCGGGGCGATCGCGCGTCCCTCTGGCCTTATCGACAAGGGCGGCAACCGTCGGCGGGTGATCAGGGCAAATCAACGAGGACTGGCGTTCATCAGCCCCACGGACTACGGAGCCAGGCGAAACCGTTCGAATCCAGCTTCCAGCCCATTCACAGCAACGGCATCGCCACCCAGCATCCGGGCCTTCTTGGTCAATAGGCCCAGCAGCTCCCTGCTCGGCTCGCCATAGACCTCGATCGTCTTAAGCTTCACGAGATCCTTGAACTTGGCGAATTCCGGAGCCCCCACCTTCATGTGGTGCTCCAGTGATGCCGAGTCGGGATGGATTTGAACGACGGTCATCTGAGTGCCGCCTTCATCGAGGTATATGCCGTAGCTGACCACGCGCGGTACGTTGGAATCCAGGAAGGCGACAAGATGGGTGATGGCCGCTTTGAGCTCTTGGAGCTTCCCCTCTCGGATCTCGGACTTGTCGAGATAGAAGATCGAACCTGGCATTTCGCCCTCCCTTTACGGTCGCCTTCCAGGACGAAGCGTAACATGCGGTCAGTCGACGATATAGCCATGCTGGCGGTGCTGCCGCGCGCTCACCTCGCCAGGTGCATTCGCCGGAACAGGCGCCCATTCCACGCCACGTGGAGAACCAGACAAAGGTGATCAGACCCTTTGGGGGCGGGCCAAGAACACCGTTTTGCAAAGTGTAACGGAAAAACTGCAAAACGGTGATTGACGAAACTGGCTAAGCGATTGAATAGAAAGGTGTGCGGACGTGGCGGAACTGGTAGACGCAAGGGACTTAAAATTGGCACCTTTGGCACTCTCTTAAATGATGATGAGATTTCAATAAGATAGACGAAACTTTGTTTCGAAAATTGTTCTTTGTGCCTTAAAGTCCTTTGCGAAAAGGCTCTAAAAATGCCAGCGGTAACGCGGTAACTCAAAATGCAAGCGCCTAGTTTGAGGACTGCGTATGAAAAGCGACCTGGAAAGTCTCATTTCCGAGCTACATCGATTCAACCAATTCGATGGAAGGATGCAGGTTTCAACAATCCTTACGCTGCTAGAAATCGCTTTAGCCGAAGAAAACCATATCGATATATCTGTAAGCGATCTTGAAGTGAAAGTTGGATTATTGTCTGGTACATCATCTCGTAATGCATATTACTGGGCCACGGGCCACAAGGACATGAAAGGTGGACATGATTTCGTTAAGATCGATTTCGATTTAAATGACCGTCGCAAAAGGACGCTCCGGCTCACTCCAAAGGGAAAGTCTTTTCTGTTATCCCTATTTCGACGGTAGTGGAGCTTTGGCACTGTGCCATGGCTGTGCCACATAGTGTCATTGTGCCAGCGGACGTGGAGAAATTGGTAAACTCAGCAGACTTAAAATCTGCCGCCTTTCAATGGCTTACGGGTTCAAGTCCCGTCGTCCGCACCACCCCCTAAACAGACTTAAAATCCCTCGGGCTTGCCCGTGCGGGTTCGATCCCCGCCGTCCGCACCACTCCCCGGCTCACCCGTCGGCCCGGAGCGCCTCGTTATCGGGATCGAAGGGGCTTTCGGCGATGACCGTCGCCGGATGCATCCTGCCGAGGATCTTGATCTCCAGCCTGGTGCCTTCCGCCGCATGTTCCGGCCGCACCATCGCAAGCGCCAGGCTCTTGCCGACGCGCCAGCCATAGCCGCCATGGGTGGCGCGGCCGACGAGCTTGCCGTCCCTGTAGATCGCTTCCGAGCCGCGGGCATCGGCATCGGTGACGTCGTGCACCTCCAGTGTGACGTAGTTCCATCTGAGGCCGTCCTCGCGCTGGCGCAGCAGTGCCTCACGGCCGATGAAGTCTCCCTTGTCGGGATGGACGAAACGGTCGAGTCCGCTCTCCCAGGCGGTGTATTCGATCGACAATTCGCGCGGGATAAGCCGGTAGCTCTTCTCGATGGCCATCGCCGTCATCGCCCGGATGCCGAACGGCCTGATGCCGAACTGTGCGCCGGCCTCCATCAGCATGTCGAAGAGGACGTTTTGCATGGCGATGGGGTGATGCAGCTCCCAGCCGAGTTCCCCGACGAAATTGACACGCAGCGCATGCGCGGTGGCATGCCCGAGGGAGATCTTCCGGCCGGAAAGCCAGGGAAAATCAGCGTTGGACAGCGGGGTGTGCGTGAGCTTCTTCAGCACATCGCGGGATTTCGGCCCGGCGAGCACGAACACCCCGTACTGTTCGGTGAGCGGGCGCAGCACCACGGAGCCGTCCGCCGGAAGCAGCCTGGCCAGAACGTCATGGTCATGCGCTTCGAAGCCACCCGCCGAGACGAGATAGAAGCGGCCGGGCGCCCATTCGTAGACGGTGAATTCGGAACGCACCCCGCCGTTCTTCGTCAAAAGGTGGCACAGCGCCACCCTGCCCCGCTTCTTGGGGATGCGATTGGCGAAGATCGAGTCGAGCCACAAGCGCGCGCCCGGACCCGAGACCTCGATCTTGGCGAAGGCCGACATGTCGAGCAGGCCCACATTCTCGTGTACGTTCCTCACCTCGTTGCCGACATGCTCGAAATAGTTCGAACGTCGGAACGACCATTTCTCGACGATCCGCCCGTCTTCGAGCGGCGGCGCGTGGTTGTGCTTGGTGATCACGTCCGCGCCGACACCGAGGGCTTCCTCAGGCACCGCATATCCTTCCGGTGCGAACCAGTTGGGCCGCTCCCAGCCATAGACGGAGCCGAACACGGCGCCGCGCTCCTTCATGCGCCCGTAGCAGGGCGTGGTCTTCAGCGGCCGGGCGGCGGCGCGCTCCTCGTCCGGGTAGTGCATGGTGAAGACGTTGGCGTAGGCCTCTTCGTTCTTCTCGCGCAGGTATCCTTCCGTCGCATAGGGGCCGAAGCGGCGCGGGTCGACGCCCATCATGTCGATCGACGGTTCGCCCTCGACGATCCATTCGGCAAGCTGCCAGCCGGCCCCGCCGGCGGCCGTGACGCCGAAGGAATGTCCCTCGTTGAGCCAGAAATTCTTCAAACCCGGCGCCGGACCGATGATTGGCGAGCCGTCGGGGGTATAGGCAATGGCGCCATTATAGATCTGCTTGATGCCGACCTCACCGAAGGCCGGCACGCGCTCGATCGCCGTCTCCACGTGGGGCATAAGGCGGTCGAGGTCCTCCTGGAACAGCTCATACTCGCTATCGTCGGACGGCCCGTCCACGTAGCAGCACGGCGCGCCCGCCTCGTAGGGCCCGAGCAGCAGGCCCCCATTCTCCTCGCGCATGTACCAGGAGGAGTCGCTTTCGCGCAGCACGCCCATTTCCGGCAGGCCCTGCTTTTTGCGTTCCACGATCGCCGGATGCGGTTCGGTCACGATGTACTGATGCTCGACGGGAATGACGGGCACGTCGAGCCCCACCATCTCGCCCGTCTTGCGGGCGAAATTGCCGGTGGCCGACACGACGTGCTCGGCGAGGATGTCGCCCTTGTCGGTCTTGACCAGCCACTTGCCGTCGCCCTGCTGCTCCAGGGCCATGACCGCGGTGTTGCGATAGATCGTAGCGCCCTTGTCGCGCGCGCCCTTGGCAAGCGCCTGGGTGAGGTCGGCCGGCTGGATATAGCCGTCGTCGGGATGCTGAATGGCGCCCAGCAGGCCCTCCGTCTCGCAGAGCGGCCAGACCTCCCTGACCTCTTCCGGCGTCAGGAGCCTGTAAGGCACGCCGATCGTCTCGGCGATGCCGGCGTAGTACATGTATTCGTCCCAGCGGTCCTTGGTGCGGGCGAGCCGGATGTTGGAGCACCGGGTGAAACCGACATTCATGCCGGTCTCCTCCTGAAGCTCCTGGTAGAACCTCACCGAGTACTTGTGGATCTGGCCGACCGAGTAGCTCATGTTGAAGAGTGGCAGGAGACCGGCGGCATGCCAGGTGGAGCCGGAGGTCAGTTCCTTCCGTTCAAGCAGAACGACATCCGACCAGCCCTTCTTCGCCAGATGGTAGAGCGTGGAGACACCGACCACTCCTCCTCCGATGACGACCGCGCGCGCCTCGCTCTTCATGCTTTAATCTCCCTCGCTCCTGCCGGTTTCGGCCGCTTTTCGCGAGGAAGATTATGCGTTGGCCGGGCGCTCCCCCCGGCCTGTTTGCGACATGGCCGAATTGCGTCGCGACTTCCGCTTCAGCGCGCGCCCGTACCGTCGAAGCGCGGCTTCCACGACGCCACCAGAACGAGTGCCATTCCGGCGATGAAGACGAAGTAGAAGCGGTCGTCGGGCAGCGGGAAGCTGGCGAACTTTCCCAGCGTGCCAATGGCCAGCGCGAAGGCGAGCGCGTTGGCGCGCGGCTCTCCCAGGCGGCCGTGTCGCGCCAGCAGCGCCCAACCACCCGTCAGCACCGCCAGTATCGCCGGCCAGTCGTTGAATTGCAGCGCCACCACCACTCCACGCATGTATCCCCTGATCATCGCCAGAAGCGAGAAATCGGGATCGAACCCGGCCATGGAATTCTGGATCTCCACACAGGAGAAGTAGAAGTGCGCCCACCAGCCGGGATGCCCGCCGACCTTGGAGATGACAAGGCAGGCGGCCAGGGCGGCCAGGAAGGTGAAGAGTATCGGCAGCTTCCGCCAGTTGAAAAGGACCGCCGCGATCAGCACCGCGAAGATGAGGATGATGTTGTCAGGCCGCACGAATACGGAGGCGAAGAGCAGGCTGTAGCCCAGCCACATGCGCCCCCGCCACAGGGCGTAGACCGCCGACAGGGAGACCAGCGCGAGCAGCATGTCAGGCACGGCGGCCGACGTCATCCGAAAGTAATCCGCGAGGAAAAGAAGCGGCAGGAGGAAGAACGCACCCTGCAGCGCCTCCGCCCGCCACAGCCACCACAGGCAGAGCAGACCGACACAAAGCGACGGGACGACGCTGAGCAGAATGGCGCCTGTGGCCAGTCCCGTCAATGGTTCAAGCAGCCTGAGCAGCGCCACATAGGCAACCTTTACCCGGTACATGGAAAGCTGCGACTGAAAATCCGCCGGGTTTTCCCACTGGTTCAGATTGTACGGGTTGGAATATTTCAGATGATATTCCCGCGTCTCGTCGGCCCCCGCTTCGATCCGCGCCCAGGTCTCGGCATGCAACGCTTCAGCATCGTCGATGCGGTTTTCAAGTGCGGTGGCGATATAGGCCACCATGTCCCAATTGTAATCCGGCCTGACCAAGCCATAGGCAGCCGTGGCCAGCACTCCCAGGAGGAGAAAGAGCGCGCCCGCCCGGTCGAGCAAGCCGCGCTGCGTCAAGCGGCGCACGAAGCCGTCGCCCGGCGGGCTGGTAAGCACCCGGCCGATCAAGCTCTGCTGCAAGCTACTCACTGCCCTTCCCCGCCCCGGTCCATCTCAGCCCATCTGGCTCCTGGCGAAATCCTTCACGATCGACACCACGCCGCGCGAAAGCAGCGCGTCGAGCGCGTCGACAAAGGTGTCCACATGCTCGCGCCCGACGATCAGCGGCGGCTCGAGGCGAATGACGTTGCGGTTGTATTCGGTGAAGGCCACCAGCACGTCATGGTCGCGCAGAAGGGCCGCGCCGACGAAGCCCGAGAGGGAGCCCTTCAGCTTGTCGTCCAGCATCGCCACCATCGGGCGCATAACGGCCGGCAGCGTCTGGGAGAAGTCCTGAAACTCCAGCCCCACCATGCAGCCGCGCCCGCGCACATCCTTGATGATGCGCGGATATTTTTCCTTCAGCGCATTCAGCCGCTCGATGAGATAGGCGCCCGTCGCCTCGGCATTCTCGATCAGCGCCTCGTCATAGAGCACGTTGAGCCCCTCGATAGCCGTGACACACGCCTCGCCGATGCCGCCGAAGGTGGCCATGGCATGGATCATGGCCGTCTTTGGCGAGCCATAGGCCTTCATGTAGACGTCGCGCTTGGCGATCATGGCGCCGACGGCCGCCTTGCCCGCGCCCAGCGACTTTGCGAGTGCGGTGATGTCCGGCACCACGCCGTAGTGCTCGAATGCGTAGAAGCGTCCCGTGCGGCCGAAGCCGCACTGCACCTCGTCGGCCACCCACAGCACGCCGTACTCATCGCAAAGCCGGCGCAGCTTCTGCCAGAATTCAGGCTCGGCCTCGATGATGCCGCCACCGCCCTGGATGGTTTCGAGCACGATCGCGCCGATCTCGGGGTCGCTGCGGAAGGCGTTCTCCACCGCCTCGATATCGCCGAAGGGCACCCGCACCACATTGTCCGTCAGCCGGAACTCGCCGCGGTAAAGCTGGCCGTCGGTGAGGGCCAGCACGCCCTTGGTCTTCCCGTGGAAGGAGTTTTCCGCATAGACGATCTTCGGCCGCTTCGGCCCCGCCGCGCGCTCGGCGAGCTTTACGGCTGCCTCCATCGCCTCCGAGCCGGAAGAGCCCAGGAACACCATGTCGAGGTCGCCGGGCGAGCAGGCGGCCAGATTGTGCGCAAGCGCCGTCGCATATTGCGACATGAAGGCGATGGCGATCTCGTGCCGTTTCTCTGCCTGAAACGTCTGCCGCGCCTCAAGGATGCGCGGATGGTTGTGGCCAAAGGCGAGCGAGCCGAAACCGCCGAAGAAATCGAGGATCTTCCGGCCGTTCTGGTCGATGTAGTACATGCCCTCGGCGCGCTCGACCTTCACCTTGTGGAAGCCGAGCAGCTTCATGAAATGAAGCTGGCCAGGGTTGAGATGCGCCTTGAAGAGCTCGGCCATCTGCCCGACGTCAAGCGCCTTCGCATCCTCGACGCTCATGAGGGCCGGCCTGGGGTTTCCCTCTCGCGCCAGCTCAGGTGCTTGTACAGCGGTTCCGGCGCCTTGATCGGCTTTCGTCATCACGGTCATGGAAGAACTCCTATTCGGCCGGAACTTCGCGTGCTTCGGCAGGCTGGCCGGCCTTCTTGGCGCTGTATTCGTCGTAAGCGGCGATCAGCATGTCCCCGTCGCGGTACTGCGGCACCCAGCCGAGCTCCCGTTCGCCCTTTGAGACGTCCAGAACGCACATCTCGTCGGCGATCAGATACTGCTCCGGGTCCATCAGCGGCATGTTGAAAAGATCGAGGAGGTCGAGCGTCCGCTTGACCGCCCAGCCGGGCGTCGGCAGCAGGAAGGATTTCGACCCCGCATGCCTGATCAGGTCGCCGAGCAGCTTCCTGACCGGCGGCGGGTTGAGGGAGCCCAGATTGTAGGCCTCGTTGGGCACGCCCGCCTTCCAGGCCAGCCTTGCCGCCTCCGCACAGTCGAAGACGGAAATGAACTGGTAGGGATTCCTGCCGGCGCCGATCATCGGCACAGGCAGGTTGTAGTCGATCAGCTTGAAGAGCTTTTCGAGGATCCCCAGCCTGCCAGGCCCGATGATGAGCCGAGGGCGGAAGAGCGCGATGTTCATGCCGCGCTTGCGCCATTCGGCGGCGAGCACCTCCGTGTCGAGCTTCGACTGCCCATACTCGCCGAGCGGTGCCACCGGATGGTCCTCGGTCATGGGATAAGTGACCGTGTGCCCGTAAATCATGTCGGTGGTGAAGTGGACGAGGTTCTTCGCCCCTCGCTTGTCCATCGCCTCGATGATGTTGACCGTGCCGTGATAGTTCACGGGATAGAAGAAGTCGTGGCGCTTGGCCCGCACCTGAATGGGCGAGAGCATCTTGGCCGACAGGTTGTAGACCATGTCGTCGGCCTCCATCCCGACCGCCGGGATGGTGGTCGGATCGGTCACGTCACAGTGGACGAAGCGCGCCTGGCGGTAGTGCGGAAAATCGCTCTTGACGATATCGGCCACGACGACCTCCTGGCCGTCGGCGATGAGCTTGGGTGCGAGGTGGCGGCCGACGAAGCCGTCTCCGCCGAAGATGACGTGTTTCATTGGATGGTCGACCTTTCCGATTGCAGCGCCCTGGAGGCGACGGCGGCCTCGTCCGTCTTGCGGCCGCTGTGGGCGATGAGCACCGTTCCAACGCAGATCAGCGCGATGCCGGCGATGCGGTAGGCGTTGAGATCCTCGCGCCAGAGCAGATAGGCGAAGACCGCCACGGCCACGTAGGCGAGGCTCAGGAAGGGATAGGCGAAGGAAAGCTCCACCTTGGAGAGCACGAAGAGGTGCGAGGCCATCGAGACGACGAACACGCAAAGCCCCGCGAAAATCCACGGGCTGAAGACGATCTGCAGGATTTTGAGGACGGGATTGACGCCGGCAAAGCTCAAGGGCCCCAGGGTCATCATGCCGTATTTCAGCATGAGCTGCGCCGCCGCGTTGGTCAGCACCGTGAACAGGATGAAGGGAATGTATTTCATGCTTGGCCGCCCCGTTTGTCCCCTGCCCCTGCATAGGAAACAGATGAAAAAATCGCGTGAAACCGTTCGCTCGAATTGCGCGCAAGCCGGTCATCTTTCTGAAAGGGATCCATCATGCCCCCTACTCCGCCGCCTGACCGAGCCGGACGGGTTGCCCGGCCCGCATCGCCGTGCGCTGCCAGAAGTCCGACATGAAGGCAGGGTCGCGCGTGCGCTCGAGCGCCTGCCAGTCCGGAAAGGAAGCGGCGAAGACCTCCGCGCCCATGCGCGCATCCTTGTAGGGGTTGACCGCGCCTCCGGCCGCAACGGTAATTTCGTCCAGCTTTTCAAGAAGCTGCAAAGTCCTCTTTCCGCGGTTCGGAAAGTCCAGGGTCAGTGTGTAACCGGGCCGTGGGAACGACAGGAGACCCGGAGAAGGAACGTCGCCGAAGCGCTTCAGCACCGTCAGGAAGGAGGCCTGACCCGCCGCGCGCGCTGCGGAAAGCATGGCCGGTATGGCCTTGCGGGCCGCTTCCTCCGGCACCACGCTCTGGTGCTGGAAGAGCCCGCCCGGCCCGTAAAGCCGGTTCCAGTGGCGAACACCGTCGAGGGGGAAGAAATAGCCGGCGAAACCGCTGTGCTCGAGGACTGACTTGCGCTGTTTTGCCCAACGGTAGGCCTTGTTGAAAAGACGGATCGACGCGTTGTTCAACACATTGAAGGGTGGCTGAAAGGGCACCGAAAGCCAAGCCTTCGGCGCGGGACGGAAGGTGCCTTCTCGCGCGTGGTTCGCCGTCAGGAGCAAGCCCCTGCCTGCCGCAGCACCGGTGGCGAGCTGGTCGATCCAGGCGACTGCATATTCGTTTCGCGAGTCGGCCTCTTCTGCCAGCGCGAAATATTCATCGAGCGACGAGAAGGCCGTCACCTCCTCCTCGACATCGGCCGAGCCGACCTTCATCAGGCGGATGGTGGCGTCCAGGATCAGGCCAGTCAGCCCCATGCCACCGACGGTGGCGCGAAAGAGCTCAGGCTCTTGATCGGCCCGGCATTCGTGCAGCGTGCCGTCGGAGCGCAGCAGCGTCAGCGCCTCGACATGGCGGCCGAAGGTCCCGCGGCGGTGATGGTTCTTGCCGTGCACGTCATTGGCGATGGCGCCGCCCAGCGTGACGAAGCGCGTCCCCGGGACCACCGCCGGGAACCAGCCTCGCGGGGCGGCCAGGTCGATGATGTCGGCGAGCATCGCTCCCGCTTCTGCCTTGAGGAGGCCCGTCTGCGGGTCGAAGGACAGGATGCGGCTCTTCGCCCGCATATCGACGAGCGTGCCCGAGTGGTTCAAGCAACTGTCGCCGTAGGAGCGCCCGTTGCCATAGGCGAGAAGCGGCAGCTCCTGCCGTCGCCCCGCCTTCAGCCGGGCGATCGCTTCATCGGCGCCGATCGCGCGACGCGCCGGCGCTCCCGTCCGCCCGAAGCTGCGGTAAAGCGCGCCCATCACAGCCCCGCCGTAAAGAGGAGGACGGCGCCGATACCGGAGACGAGCTGGCTGCGCCAGTCACGGATGATGAAGACGATCGGGTCGTCGTGCATCTCGTCGCGGCGCGCGAGAATCCAGATGCGCATGGTGAGGTAGAGCACGATCGGGCTCAAGGGCCAGACGAGCCACGGATGCGCGTAGAGGTCCGCGATGGAATCGCTCTGGATATAGAGCGCCAGCACCAGGGCCGAAGAGAAGGCCGAGGCGAGGCCGGCTTGTGCGATGATCTCCTGATCCTCCGTGCGATAGCCGCGCCCGGCAATGCGCTCGCCCGTCGGCAACGTGGTCGAACGCAGCTCGACATAACGCTTGACCAGGGCCAGGGAGAGGAAAAAGAAGGTCGAAAAGGCCAACAGCCAGAACGAGACGGCAATGCCCGTGGCCGCGCACCCGGCAAGGATGCGCACCGTATAAAGGCCCGCGAGCATCAGCACGTCGAGCAGCAGCATGCGCTTGACCGCGATCGAATAGCTCGTCGTCGCGACGAGATAGAGGGCGAGGACGGCGCTGAAGACGGCGGGCAGAAACAGTGCCGTCACGGCGGCCACGGCGAGCAGCAGCCCCATGGCGCAGAGGCCGAACGGGATCGACAGAACGCCGCTGGCAAAGGGCCTGTCACGCTTGGTCGGGTGCCGGCGATCGTTTGCCAAGTCGAAAAAGTCGTTGAGGATGTAGATCGCCGAGGCCGCCGCGCTGAAGGCGATGAAGGCAAGCAGGCTGTCGACCAGAAGTGCGGCATTGAGATATTGATGCGCCAGCACCACCGGCACGAAGATCAGCGCATTCTTCACCCACTGGTGAACGCGCAGCATCCGGACCAGAACCTTCAAGCTCACCTTCGGCGCGGCGATGAGTTCGCCGCCATGCTTCCCGTACCAACCGGCTGCATGCCGGTCCGGCGCGACGACGATCGCGCGGCGCGCCGAATCGAAGACGGCAATGTCCGCGCGGCCGTTGCCGGCATAATCGAAACCGCCGTCGCCGAAGAGCTCCGTGAGCGCCTTCCGCTTGATCCCGGAGGCCATATTGCAGCCGGGATCGGTGCAGATCACCAGATCGAAGAACCCGAGATGCGCGGCGATCTTCTCCGCCAGCCGGCGCGGCGCGGCGGTCGCGAGCACGATCTGTCTGCCAGCGGCACGCTCCTCCCGCAACCGCTCCACGAGCGCTGCGCGATAGGGCAGCGCAGCCGGATCGAGTTCGACGCGCTCGGCAATCGCGCATTTCAGCCGCGCCCGGCCCTGCCACAGCCACCAGGGGATGAGGAACAGCCAGAGCGGGTTCCTGCGAATGAGCAGAAACAGGCTTTCCCACAGGAGATCGGTCGCGATCAGCGTTCCGTCGAGATCAACGGCCAGCGGTACCGCCACGCGTTCGGACCGCACATCCATTTTGTAGCCCCCCGAGAAACCGTTGCGCGCGAGGGTAGGCCCTCGCCACCTCCGCTCCCTAGCGCCAAACCGCTTCGGAACTCTGAATCGGAAGGTCCAAGCTCCCTCCGGCGGCCGCTTTTTTCGGTGAGCGTTAATCGAGAGTAAGGAGATTCACTCAAATCCCGGAATTCGGCGCCCCGCACCAACCCTTGGCCATGCGGGCCGCTCCGGCGTCGGCAAGGCGCATCGATTGCCTCGCGCCCGGCACCTGCCCTATAGGTTACCTGTTCGTGGGACTTCGGCGGCATGCATGGCGGAATATTCGGCCCTTGCGCTTCTTAGGAATGCGCTCAACGGCAACCGGGACTGGAAACCGGCCTGGCGCAAGGCCGTGCCGAAACCGGCTTACGACGTTGTCGTCATCGGCGGCGGCGGGCACGGGCTGGCAACCGCCTACTACCTCGCCAAGGAGCACGGCATCACCAATGTCGCGGTGCTGGAGAAGGGCTGGCTCGGCTCGGGCAATGTCGGCCGCAACACCACCATCGTGCGGTCGAACTACCTCCTGCCCGAATCCATCCGCTTCTATGATTTCTCGCTTCGGCTGTGGGAGAACCTGTCACACGAGCTGAATTACAACGTCATGTTCTCGCAGCGGGGAATCCTCAACCTCGCCCATTCGCCGGCCCAGGCGGACGATTATATCCGCCGCGGCAACGCCATGCGCCATGAAGGCGGCGACGCGGTGTGGCTGACGCGCGAAGAGATCGCGCGCAAGGTGCCGGGCGTCGACCTCTCCGCCTCCGCACGCTTCCCCGTCGTCGGCGGGC
>NZ_JBHSUM010000075.1:0-20132 GCF_042660605.1 Nitratireductor sp. GCM10026969 | reverse complement strand
GAGATTGCGGCAAGCACTGCCGCGGAGGCCGAGCGCCTCGCCGCCGAGGAAGCAGCGCGCCTTGCCACCGAGGAGGCCGAGCGCGACGCGCTTCTCAAGGCTGAGCAGAAGGCCGGCCGCGACGCGCGCTACGCCGCCCGCAAGGCCGCAAAGAAGGAACGTCGCAAGGGCGGCAGCCGCGACAGGGGCTACTGAGGGCACATCCGGCTCGATGGGGCTGACCCCTCAGTCTGCTCCAGTCTCTTAAAGTCCTCACAGCCGCGGAACACCGCGGCTTTGGTATTTCAGGGCCATGCGGGCCTGATAGGGCGAGAGCCGTTTTGCGGGCCGTGGTCACCTCAGGGTTACAAAGCAGCCATCACGAAAACCCCGTGCCGAGAACAGTAGCGAGGATCGGGTGTGGCCGAAACTGACCCATCACCGACCTAATCGTTCGCGCCAAATGTCCGCTTCGCGCCCCCCAAACGGTCGTTCAGCTATTGGATCGCCGATCCTGAAAGCTGCCGTTCGTTTACTTCGCCAGGCAGCTTCTGCAAACGAGAAGCATTCTTCCCGGCGGACTGGCGACTTCTTGATGTCTTTGGTTCGAGGGAATCTCTGGAAGCGATCGCTGAGGAAATGGGTCTCAGTTATCCTGTTGATTGCCCGCCTTCAGAAATCCTGTAAGGTTGAACGATGACGAAAAACGAACCAGCCGACGCGATCCAACCGCCCCCGTCAAGCCACCCCGGCCACAAACGGTCCCGACCAGCTCTCTAAAGGCCAACCCGCACAATCCAAGCCTGTCGGCGGGATTACCGTTCAACACAGGTTTGTTACAGTCAGGTTTGCTGACACCTTACTGACCGGGAGATGATTTCAAATCAAATATGTCGGCGTGTGGGCGATAACGGATGTGACGCTGTTCCAAAAAACGGCCGGACTTTCAGAATTCACAAGGGCACTCGCGATTTTCCGGGTTGGCCGATCAAATTGTCCCGCTTCTGTGGGGAAGCGTGAACTTCGGAGCACAGGTCAGCTTCAGTTGAGTTGTACAAAACGACAAGGGCAGTAACGGGGCCGGGAGCGGACCGGCAGCTTGGAGGCTCGGAGTTTCGGAAGCGGACCTTCAGGCCCCCGCGCACATCGACGTGATCTGGCCCACGACAGACATCTGCACGCTTGCCGCGAAAGGCGCACTCTTCCGCGAGCCGGCATTCGCGACGGAACGATCGGGGTGGTGCGGCGCTACGCGAGCGCGGCGATCAACTCCCGAGCCGCGTCAATGCGTGCAGACGGTAGCGACGAGCAACATTGCAGGATCGATGCCGAACGTGCTCTCCAAGTCCATGCCGAACAGCTGGAGCCAAGCATCCTGCGCCCGGTAGGCGAGCACTTCCCGCTCTGCCGGACAGGCGAAGCGCATATCGGCGGACGCTTGCAGGTGGTGAACCATCTCGTGCACCAGCACCGAGAGCTGAGCCGGGGTGCGTCCGGTCCAGCCTTCGGTGAAATAGATGATGCGGCTGGCTTCGTCGTAGGCTGCCACCACTTCGCCGGGTGAAACTTGACTCGCGGAGCCGTAGCGGATCTCGACAAGCCTGGAGGCGGGGGCAGTCACGAGGTCGGGAACCTCGGACGCCGGCGTCAGACCGAAATTCGCCACAAGCCACAGCTCGATTGTGTCGAGCAAAGGAGGCGGATCCTGGGTCTCGGCGGCTGCGACCGAGGCAGCGGCACCGAGGCACAGGGCGACGGCGGCGGATCTTAGGGCGGAGATGTGCATTGCGATTCTTCTTCCTCGGATGGTTGTCCATCGACGAGGATCAGCCGCGCGGCGCGCGAAGTATCGAAAGAACCCTGAAAGACGGCTGAAATTGTGCTACAAATATGGGGAAATATGGCCTTGGAGCCCGGCATGGATGATCCACACAGGATTCGCTTCGGCGGTTTTGTCCTTAACCGGGTGCGCGGCTGCCTCGAAGACAGAACGGGCTGTGAGCGTTTCCTCCGGCCGAAGTCCTATCGGGCGCTCGAGGTCCTGTGCGAACGGCGTGGAAAGCTGGTAAGCAAGGACGAACTCGTCCGCGAGGTTTGGCCGGACGTGTTCGTATCCGATGATTCCCTTGCCCATTGCATGGGTGATATCCGACGCGTACTCGGCCCGGATGGGGCCAAATTGCTGCGCACGGTGCCGCGGCGGGGATACATACTGTTGGATTCGGAACCGAATTTGGTCTCGCCGGTGCAACGAAACTCGAAACTCCGGATGGTTCGGGCCGGCGGGTTGGCCGCGGGATTGCTGCTGGTTGCTGGCACCCTCTGGTGGGCTACGCCGCGCATCGCGATCGAGGCGACGCCCGATGTCACCGTCTCGGTCATGCAGCAGGCGGAGGCACTGCTGGAGGCACGCGACTGGCGGCGGCGCGAGGACAACGAGCGCGCAAGGCGGCTGCTCGAGCAGGTTGTCGCCGGGGATCCCGAAAATCCGGACGCGCTGGCGAGCCTGGGGCTCACCTACTGGCTGGAAGTCCAGCACCTTGCCTGGGGGGGCGGCCGGCGCGAGATGGAACGGGCGCTCGAACTGGTGGAACGTTCCGTGGCACTCGGCGGAAGCGATCGCTCTCACCGGCTGCTCGCGGAGATGCGGCTGCTTGCGCCTTTCAGGGAGTTGCGTTCACCTGTAGACGCGCTGGCAAGCGCTCGTGCAGCGGCTGCCATCGACCCCGGCGATGCCGACAACATGGCGGTGCTGGCCCAGGCGCTGGCCTTGACGGGCCGCTCGAAGGATGCGGTCGACATGATCGAGCGGGCCCTGCGCCTGAATCCGAATCCCCCCGACTGGCATCGCCAGGTCGCCGGCCTCAGCTATTTGCTCTCGGGCGAGCCGGCCCGCGCAGCGGAAAAGCTCGGCCCACTCTATGGCGCGGGGACTTTTGCCACTGCGCGGTGGTGGCCGGGATGGCTCTTCGCCGCGAGCCTCGCCCATGCCGGCCGGATCGATGAGGCGGCGGGAGTGGTAAAGGCCGCGCAGGGGCGCCGGCCCGAGTACAGCGTCTCAGCCGTGGCACAGTCCTTCGACGGCTTTGCCGACGAAACCGGTCTCGCTCTAGTCCTCGATGGGCTCAGACTCGCCGGCATGCCGGGCTGAGCCCGCCCAGTCGGCGTAGGCACGTGACTGCCATCCAGCATAGCCGTCGCGGAAGCGACGGTACTCACTCCAGGCTTCCGCGAGCAGCGGGTCACCAGCGGCTTCCTCCGCCATCACCTCATCCCAAGCCTTGCGCAGCTCAAGGAGCACGTCGTCGGGCCAATGGTGGAACTTGACGCCCATGGCCCGGAAACGAGCGAGAGCCTCGACCTGCTGCATAACCGCCTCGGATGCGGTCCATGACAGGGTATCGCCGCAGGCCGCCTCGAGTACTGTCCTTTGGTGATCTGAGAGCGACGCCCAGCTCCGCTCCGGCATCAGAATCTCGAGCGAGGTGACAGGCTGCTGCCAGCCGGGAAAGTAGAGGTGTTTGGCGATCTCGGCGATCCCGAGATCGGCATCTATCGACGGCAGAGAAAACTCAGCCGCGCTGATTAGGCCGGTCTCGAACGCTGGGCGGATCTCGTGGGCCGGCAACTCGTAGGCGACAACACCCAGCTTTCGCAGCACCCGGGCGCCGTAGCCAAAGCTGCGCATTGCCAGTCCCTCTAGGTCCTCAACGCCCTCGATCGGCTCGAGGAACCAGCCCCCGCCTTCCGCCGGCAGGATGCCGCAATAGAGGCTCTTCATACCGTGGCGGGCATAGATCGCCTGTAGCGCCTCGGCGCCGCCGCCCACTTGCATCCAAGCCGTGAAGCTCGCCGGATCGGGACCGAAGGGAAAGCCAGAGAAAATCGTCAACGCCGGATCCTCGCGGTGGTGGTGGCCTGCCGACCCCCACACCGCGTCGATCATGCCGGATTCCAGGGCGTCGA
Organism: Nitratireductor sp. GCM10026969; assembly: GCF_042660605.1. Classification (NCBI taxonomy): domain Bacteria; kingdom Pseudomonadati; phylum Pseudomonadota; class Alphaproteobacteria; order Hyphomicrobiales; family Phyllobacteriaceae; genus Nitratireductor; species Nitratireductor sp. GCM10026969. The sequence goes on along the minus strand of NZ_JBHSUM010000075.1, from coordinate 16,187 downwards.
AGGTATCCTGGTCGAGCACGAGCCGATCGTGAACCTCAATGACGAAGCTGCCGCCCGACAACCGCCGCACCGTCTCGGCAAATCGTTCTCCGGCTTCGCCAAAGAGCTTCGGGTAGAGCAGACTGTTCATGCGCCAGCGCAGGACATCCTCCTGACCGGCGGCCGAACCTGCTGCAAGCCAGAGGGCGAGAGCGAGCCCGCCAAGAGCCCGAATGATGTTGGAAAACTTCGTCATCGTTCCAAACGTCCTGTGCGGCGGCCGGTCGAGGCTTTCCCGTCTGTTGTTTAGTTTTGCATTTCAGCCACCGGAGAGTGCAAGAAGCAAGTTGTACCGCAGACGTAGTGGATGGCGAAAGACGCGGTGATGGCTGGTTATGGTGGCTGGTGGGCAGATGCCAGCTATGGGGGTCGAGAGCCGGCTTTGCCTTTACGTCTGGGCGTATTCCTGCTCGGCACACTGGGGGGCCGGAAGCGGGAGGTCTGCTTTCGGGAAGCATATGCGAAGAGCAGCCGTTCCGTTCACGCTCACTTGGTCACAGAGGCTAGCGCGCGACTTCCACGTAAGCGGACACTGAAGCGCCAGTTAAAACTCCAATTCCGGACATTGGCGACCGCTCTCCGTAGCGGACATTCAGCGGACGGCTGGATTCGACCAGTTGCTGCCGCCAAAGGTTAGACACTGAACAGCCTCATCTGGCCCGAGTGAACGTTCGCGCACCGGAATGCCGACCCACTTCAGGCATCTTTATGCGTGGGCTTTGTTTCCGAGTGAGATTTTCGTCAACCGCCATGAAAGGGTTGATCTACCGACCCGACAATGTATCTCGACATTCCCCGTTGAATTGCCGCAATCGTGCCAGCCGAGATTTCCACGTTGGTCAGCCAGCGCCTTCCCCCGTGCTGTTTCATATGTCCCAGAACGACCTGCCGATAGGATAGAGTTGGGGATATTTCGGGATCGGGCACGCAGCTCGCCGCTATCGCCAAGGCGACTCTGGACCTCGCGGTGAATCTGCAGCACCGCAGGGCGGCAACACGGCAGATGGCTGCTCTCTGTCTCGAAGCAACGTCGTCTGCGGTCGCCGTCGTGGCGATCTTGGCAGGTCGGTGGGAAGATGGGAGAACGTTCAGGCCGTTGGTGGTGGCATATCAGTGCCAGTCGCCGGAGGTAGGAGGTCAATCTCTATACCCAATTGCGGACGAGATCGTTCGTCATGGCGAAGCAGGGACGTCGACCATCTCACGGCCGACATTCACGATAAGAATCTCCTGCGCGGCGCGAACCAGGGGGCCGATATCGATTGCCACGATCAATTACCTTTTTGGACACTATCGTACCCTTGAGACAACCTTACTGACCAATTTTCCACGACCGCGCAATCGCGTTGATGCTTAGAGGAGAGGCCGAGGCGGTAGAGCGTGACGTTCTGGCCGCGTGACGAAGGACAACCTCTCCTGTAGGACTTCGCCGGATCAGGCTAGCCGTACTTTTGCTGTGTCCGTTGCGGATGCCCATTCATCGGGCGAGATTTCCGCCCAGGTATTGTCCGGGGAAATGGCTGAAAGCACGACATCGGGCCGCAAGGTCGCCAGAAGACCCAGGCTGGAGCGGTACGCGGATTGTTTCGCGTCGTCCTCGAAAGTCGCGCTCGTCCAACTGCCGCGTGCGGGCCAGATCGTATCGCCCGTGAAGAGGTAGGTTCTGCCATGCGGCGAGCTGTACAGATAGCAGGCGCTGCCAACCGTGTGACCGGGCGTAGGGACCGCCTCGACACCTGCGGGAAGCACCTAGCGATCCCAGAATGTTATATCCGGCGCGACCCCGGAGTATTTTTGACCGGCGCAGCATCACGTGCATGGTCGACGATTTCTGCCCCGCGAAGCCGATGACTAGAGTGCGTGGAATGTCCGGTATGTCCGCTTCTTGCCCGTTCCGGCAGACAAGATGAAGGGCAAACTTCCACCCCTTGCCGTGATCGGCCGCTTGCGCGGTGGATGACGCGATCGAGCCCCCTTCACGACATATGGTGGTGCAGCAGGTCTGGCTCTGAGGCTACAGCGCCGGATACACTGGAAGGTTCATGCAGCAGCCTCTTTCTGCGCCGCTGGAATTGGCGCCGGCGCTGGCCGATGGATCGCAATGCCAATCATAACCAGAGCAATGCCCAGAAGATCTTGTAGAGTTGGTATCTGAGCCAGCACGATTGCGGCAATGATCGTGGCCGTCGCGGGCAACAGCGCGAGAAGCAGCGCGAAAGAGGCCCGAGGGAGGCGTGACATCGCAAGCTGGTCGCAGACATAGGGGATCACGGAGGAACAAACGCCCACGCCGATCCCCGCCAGCACCACCAGCGGCATCCCGAATGCGCGGACGGCTTCCATGAAACCGATGGGCATGAGGATCAGAAGGGCAATCGCCATCGCCGCGCCAAGGCGTTCCACGCCCCCGCTCGCACCGCCTTCAGAGGCCTTGTGGCCAAGAATAATGTAGCCCACGAACAGCACAGCATTAAGCGTAGCCCAGAACAGCCCGAGCGGGTCTGACGACCATTTCACGTCGATCAGGACAAAGACGCCGATAACAGCGAGAACAAGTGCCACCACGTTCCGCTTAGTCCGCAGCCCCCAGAGCGCCACGCCGATCGTTCCAACAAACTCCATCGCGGCCACGAGGCTCATCGGCAGCTTGTCGAGTGCGAGATAAAAGGACGTGTTCATCACGGCGAGACAGACGCCCAGACTGATCAGAAGCCAACGGGTGTTCGCATCTGCCTCACGGATCGTGCGCCAGGGTTTCGTGATAGGCGCGAACACCAAGGCTGCGGTCGCGATCCTGAACCAGGCGACACCCACCACGCCGACGACCGGAAACAGCAGAACCGCGAAGGATGGCCCGAGATAGTGGAAAATCGCGCTGACCCCGAACCACGCATGAGGGGGCACGGCTTCGGCGGCACGGTTGAGGCCTTTAGGAGTGGCGACTTCAGATGATATGGCAAATCCCCTTTCTTTTCAAAATTATGAAGGGTAAATTGCCGATGATATATGGATTTATGCAGGTGAATTTGGTTTTATTCCTGAGTAACCAAGGTGAATAGGTATGAAGCGTCTTGGATATGAAAGTGGTCATCTGGACAGGATTGACGAGACGATTCTCACGACTCTGATGGAGAACGGTCGGACTACCACGGCAGAGCTTGCCCGCAAGGTGAAGCTGTCTTCGCCGAGTGTGGCCGAGCGCGTCAAACGATTAGAAGAGGCAGGGATCATCACCGGCTACAGTGCGAACGTCTCCGCCGAGGCCATCGGCCTTCCGATTGCCGTCTGGTTCCGTGTCCGACCCGTTCCCGGTGAAATGCAGCGTGTGGCGGAGATCATCCAGGGGATCCCCGAGATCACGCAATGCGACCGCGTGACCGGTGAAGATTGCTTTCTAGCACGCGCAAACCTCGCATCCATCGCAGATATGGAGCGGGTCATCGACCTGATTGTCCCCTATGCCATGACCAACACGTCGATCATCCAGTCATCGCCGGTCCAACGGCGATTGCCTCCGTTGCCAGTCGCTGCGCAAGACTGATCGCAGTCGGGTACGTCCGGATATTCGCCCAACGGCAGAATTGTCCGCTTGCTGCCCATTCGGGCTCAGCAGCGTCAACGCGTACTTTCCACCCTGTCGCGACGTTGGCGCAACTGAAACTTTGACCCCAACCGCGACGTTCCGGCCCATTCCGGTTTTCTTCTGACCGCTCCGTTTCACTTGTGAAATCGTGGTCGTTCGGGACGTCGGGTTCGAGCCGATGAAACCGATCTTCGCAGTGCGACCCGGCTTTTGGCTAATCTACGCCCAAGACTGATCGGATGCACGCGCGGAGGGACGCGCTTTCCCTCTCACTGGCTCGCTAGTCGCATCGGTTTGCCCGTCGATCAGCTTGCCGGTCATGCATGCATAGGACGCCGCAGCTTCATCCGAAAATCCGAACTGCCCGAATGTTTCTTCCAGCGCGTCCCTGGATATCTCCTGAACGTCGACTTTCCGACGACAGCATCGGTGAAGGCTTCTGCGACGTCCTGCGCAGTGTATCGCTCGGGGCCTTCGACATGCTGCACGCCGGTGTCCGAGACGGATGCCATCAGCCGTCTGGCGGCCGCCTGCCCTAGATCGCAGGGCGCGACCATCGGTAGGACAAGCTCGGCGGGAAAGAAGCTGAGTAGAGTCCCGTTCTCTCGGGCCGGACCGCCGTCGCCATCGTCGTCGCGCTGAATATCGTCCTTATGGTGACGACGTGAAAATCGACCGTATCAGCCGCCTGCCACGGCTGATCGCGACGATCTGCGCGAAGGGAGCGCGGCTTGCCGTTCCCGGTGTCGTCGATCTTTCAAAGGTGGCGACCGACGAGAACGGCGTATCGAAGATCGTTCTGGAATCGGTCCAGGATATGCTTTTGAAGCTTGCCCTGTAGATGGCCTGCGACGACTACGAGGACCGGCACGAGCGTCAGCGCCAGGGAATAGAGTTGGCGACGCAAGCCGGACGCTACAGTGGCAGAAAGGCCGACAAAGCCGTTATCTCGGTGCCAACGGAACAGCAAAACTCATTGCCGATAACCGCATCGGCAATCTACAAATGCTGCATTCCTGCCCGAAATCGGCCGTCACATGAGGAGAAGCACATGGCGACCAGCACAGCGCCGCAGCCCTTCGACCAGCGCAAGCGCATCCGTTTCCTTTGGGCCGGCGGGGCGCTGGTCGCCGCAGCCATGGTCCTTTCCGATTCCGCTTGGAGCGAGGCGACCGGCGCGCATGAGGCGGTCGAGGTCGCCGGCATCGGGCTGGTCTTTATCTGCATTCTGGGACGCCTGTGGAGCACGCTCTATATCGGCTCGAGAAAGAATCAGGAGTTGGCGACGCGCGGCCCCTACTCCATGACGCGCAATCCGCTCTACTTCTTCTCTACGATTGGCGCCGCCGGGGTCGGGCTGATGTTCGGCTCCCTGTTCATGGGTGTCCTGCTCGCCTTCATAACCTATCGGGTCTTCCTGTTGACCGCTGCCCGCGAAGAGGCCTTCCTACGCGGCCGCTTCGGCAGGGCCTATGCTGACTATGCGGACAGAACGCCGCTTTTCTGGCCCATTCCGCGACTCTATGAGGATGACGCGGAGGTCGGCTTTTCCCCGAGCGCTCTGAAGCGGACTCTTCTCGACGGGCTTTATTTCCTCGCCATCTTTCCAGTGCTGGAACTCGTGGAACAACTCCACTTCACCGGCTATCTGCCTTACTTCCTCAGCCTCTATTGAGGCTGGCTCTTGGTGGGCTTGAAACCTGACCGGCCGGCGGAATGGCGAGGCGCTGGTCCGGTGGCTGTGTGCATGCTCAGCATATCGGCACGCCCTCGTGCCACAGGGAGGACCAGATCAACTCGGTGTCGTAACTTGGCGACAAGCGTGTCGGTCAGGAGCAGCGAGGCTGCTCCCCGTCGACCGATTTCGTCGAGGAGCACGGCCAGTTCAGCATAGACCCGGCCGTAGGCATCGCAGAGGCCTGCAAATATGTCGGGTGAGAAACCGGCGGAGGAAGTGGCTGCCGAACGAGCATCGAGTTTACTCGGGCGTGCTGTTTTTCTGCTGTGAGATGGCGATCGCCTTCCCATCCTCCAGTCCCATGAGAAAGATCGGTCTCCCTTGTAAAGCAAGCACTCCGATCGCCGTCCCGATCTTCGCGCCGACCGGAATGGTTGCGACGGACCGGATCATACCGTCGCGGGCCGAAACTATCTGCAGCGCAGTCCGGCTCGCATCGGGCAGAGCCAGATCGAGAACGCCATCGTTGTTTGCGTCGGCAATTGCCGACAGGCCGAGTTCGGAGGCCTGCCGGACGGCTGTTACCGGCGCGGAGGTCGCCAGCCGGTCAACTCTCCAATCGGCATTGCCGGCAATTGCGGCTCCCGCCAACAAGAAGCTGAGAAATGCGTACATGCTGTTAGCCGGTTTCACGACAGCCATTCCAATATCTCGATCGTCTTAACGGCGCGGGTGAGATTATTTCTGCCATATCCGGCCCCGATGGTCTCGCCTTCACGCAGCCAAATCTCCGGGGAGCACCGGCGTGCGTCGAGTCACAGTATGGAGCCGATGTCCGAGGCGCCGGTGGGATAGGCGAACATGGTCGTTTTGAGCTGCTCCGCCGTGAGGCCGTGGCGTATCGCCAAGGCAAAGATATTGATCACCTCGTCGGCATGCGGGCCGACCAGATGTGCGCCAAGGATATGACCCGTCTCCTCGTCGGCAACCACCTTGAACCCGTAGGTGGGCTCAGCGGCCTGGCGCGCGGTGAACCAGTCGGATGCCTTTTGAGCTTTAACACGGATATTGAGCCCTTTCCGGCGCGCCTCGGCTTCGCTCAGGCCCACGGCCGCTATCGGCGGGATTGTAAAAGCCACACTTGGCACGCCGCGATAATCCGGCTTTTGACGGTTACCTTCCAGAAGGTTCGCCGCGACCACCTTCGCGTCGTGGCTTGAGACCGGTGTAAGCGGCGGCCCCATCTGAGCGGCATCGCCGGCCGCATAAACGGCCGGATTTGAAACGCTTTGCAGGTATTCGTTGAGCTGCAAACGGCCATCCTTCACCGCCACGCCTGCGGCATCCAGGTCGAGATCGTCGAGAGCCGGCACCCGGCCCGCCGCATGCACGACCAGATCCGCCTCGACTGTGACTTCCCGCCCATCGGTCGAGGCTTTCACCCGGTAACCGCCTGCACCTTTTTCGATCGCTTCGACGACCGTGCCGGTGCGCACATCGATCCCTACTGTCTCGAATTTCTCCATGAGCCAGTCGACCAGATCCGGCTCGAAATGCTTGAGCATGCGCGCACCGCGCTGCAGCACCGTCACCTGTGCTCCTGCGCGCGCTGCAATGTGCGAGAACTCGGCGGCGATATAGCCGCCGCCGACCAGAACGATCCGGCGGGGAAGGGACTCCAGTTCGAGGAATTGCTCGTTATCGATCAAGTGCTCCTCTCCAGGAATGCCGAGCTTCATCGGTTCGGCGCCAGCGGCGATCAGAACGTACTTGGCTTCGAGCAACTCTCCGTCGACCTCCAGCGTGGTGCGGCCGGTGAAGCGCGCCTGCCCGTGAAAGGTATCGATGCCCTTGTCGGCAAACAGCTCCTCGCGGTTCTGCGGCACCGGATCCGTGAAGCTGCGCTTGAAGGCGATGAGATCGGGCCAGTCGACGTGGGTATCACCGGCTATGCCCTTGCCGTGCATCCGAGCGGCATGGTCGGCCACCGTGGCACCGCCCACCAGCATCTTCTTGGGATCGCACCCGCGCAGCGCGCACGTGCCGCCAAAGGGGCGGAAGTCAACGACGGCAACGCTCCACCCGGCTGCGCGCACGCGCATCGCGGAAACCATCGCCGCCGTGCCCGTCCCGACAATCACGAGGTCATATCGCTTGCCCATTTTCTATCTCCACGTTTCAGGGTCGCTCCCCGCGAGTCTTCTTCCGTTTCCGTTCACCCGGCGACGAGCTGCTCAGCCACTTCGACCAGGGTTACACCGGTGACGTGCGGCGCATCCATGATGGAGGGAAACGGCTTTCCGTCGCGCCCGACATAACCGGCCATCAGCCCGGCACGGCGCGCGCCGTGGATGTCCCACGGATGGGCTGCAATCAGCGCAAGGTGTCGGGGCTCGACCTCGACGACGCTAGCGCGATGGAGATAGACCTCCTGATGAGGTTTCCACCGCTTCACCTCATCGACCGAGATCATGCGCTCCACGCGATCGCGCAGACCGGCACGTTCCAGCAGGCGTTCCGTTACGCTGGCGCTTCCGTTCGTCAGAGTGACGATTCGGAGGCCGGCGTCATGGAGCAACTGAATGGCCGGGGCTGCATCGGGATGGGCATCAAGTTCCGCAAAGCCGCTGATGATCCTGTCGATCTGAGCGCTATCGACGGTCTCGCTATCGAACAGACGTTCCAGTCCCGCCGTCGCGACGTCACGGAAAGGCCTGTAGACACCTGTCGCACTAAGCGCGAACCCGTCCCGCAGCAGTTGCGCAAACCAGGTTTCCAGCAGATGGCCCGGCAGACCAGCAGATTCCAGCCGCGAGCGCAGAGGTTCCAGAGAAAAAAGGGTCTCGATGACATCGAAAGCGACCACGTCCGTCGATGCGCCACGGCTTGCTCCTCCCTTGGCATTTACACTAGCGCTTCCGCGATCCCTGTTGGACATCCGCCAGCAATTGGTTGATCTCATGCGCCACGATCTCGGGATGGTCCTCCGGCGTGGAATGCCGCCCTTGCTCGATTTGGCGCAGCGGCGCGGACAGGTCGCGTGCGAATCTCTCGCCATATTCGGCCTTCTGGAACTGATCCGCCGCACCCCAGACGCGCACATTCGAAATGCGAGGCAAGACGTGGCGCCACAACGCAGGACCGGTCGGGATGCCATGGATCAAGACGATAGGTGTTCCATCGCCTCTTCGTCCCAACGCATATTGATGGCGGCCACTGCTGCGGTCTTCTTCGCCACCTCGGCCTCCGGGATGATCCGCTGTCGATCTGAATGCCGGCTCATGCACTTGCTCGATACCGCCGTTTCGAACAATGTGGTCGCTCATGCCTTAGATGCCATGTGCCGTAAAATCCGGACCACTTCATGCGGCGAACGTTGCAATCTCTGATGAGTTCCGGTTGTTGCGCCGCAACGCGGTTCGAGACCAGCATGCGCTCTGTCGTGCGAGAATATGAGCCCGATTGTCCAAGTCCACGGCAGCGACGTGATCATTTTTCGACTCCTGCCGGCCCTGCGGCGATTATCGGCCGATTACTGCCTACGATTGGTAGTGACGCACGGCTGGTAGTAACGCACGGCCAAGGTATGAGGCTCCCAAGCGCTCCGTCGGAATGCAATCGCACCTCACGGGTGCATCAACACCGCGTGACAAGCTCCTCTGCCCGTTAGACGTGTGATGCCTAAGCAGCAGATAAGCAAACGGTGGCCCGATTTCGGGAGCAATAGCAGCGTGTTCAACTTGCATCTGGGGCGAACAAGCGCATGACCAAATCACCAACGCGTAGAACGACTGCTTCCGAAACGACCGGCGTCGATCGCCGGGCATTTCTTCGGGCAAGCGGCGGCGTGGCCTTGCTCGGGCGCGCCGGTTGCTCGACGTTCAGGACAGTACAACCCTTTGCGAGGCGGGAGATTGCACCCGCACCAGAGGGGCCGGCCGCGCAGCTCGGAGGCGAATTCGCCTACTACGCGGCCATGTACGCAGCGCGCCCGGAAGAGAAATTTCCGCTTCCCGCCGTGCCGTTCCAGCGCATCGATCCCGTCTATTACAGGCGGCTTGTGGACGACCCGACGGGCGAACGGCCCGGAACGATCGTCGTCGATACAAACAACTATTTTCTCTACGTCACCCAGGTAGGCGGCGAAGCCATGCGCTACGGCGTCGGTCCGGCAGGATTGCTGCGCGAATATGCGAAAGAATGTAAGGCAGCGCTCGCTTCCTAGTAGGGATTACGCAGATCGTCACAGAGGCGGAGCTTTCATTGCGTGACGATTTGGATGTCCGGATGAAACGCATGTGCGACGAAGGCGAAGGTGATGTCGTGCGGCACGTCCTGCCCGTCCTTCGTCACCCGCACGGTGCCGATATCCCGCCCCTCCGCTATCGTCGCGCTATCGAGCGCGGAGGCCACAACGGCTTCGTAGGTGATCCGGTAACCATTCATCTCGAACCCGTCGGTCCTGACCTTTTCGAGGCTGACGATGATCGGATCGCGCTCGGTTCTGACGACGACCACATGCGCCATGGCGGGGATGTCTTCGGGGAGCTCGCCATTGAAAAGGAAGGGGGGCGCGGCGGTATCATAGCTTGCACAGGGGTTGCGGCCGTAGTCGCGGAAACCGGGATTGTTCGGGACGAGCACGAGGCCATCTGGATGCGCCTTGCGGAAGGAGCCGAACGAGATGATGCGCGAAGGTAGAAGCTTGAGCTTCTTTCCCGTCAGCTGGCTTCACCGGTGAACTGCTGCCACCAGCTTTCAGTCTGGCGGTCATACATCACCAGGTCTGAATGCCGAAGCTTGCCGCTGGTGCCGAACTCCAGCACCTGCCCGTCCAGACGCCGGTCGAAGACGATGGCGGCGTTGCAGAGCGGGCAATAGGTGACCGCAACCGGCGTGCCGGCGTCCAGGTCGTTGGCGATCTCATGCCAGGTGAGCACCCGCAGCGGATAGGCCCGGATATCCTCGCCGAGGCCGAACTGGATGACCGGCTCGCGATCGGCAATGTCCGTCCCTGCGGAGGCTTTGGCGAATTTCGGATTGTCGATCGAGGGAATGCCGTCGCGCGGCGGACCGCCGGAGATGATCTCGTCGAGCGGGACGGAAGACTTGGAGAAGTCCGTCTTCCAACCTTCTCGAGCCCAATCCTGAGGGCCCGCGAAGGCGATGGCGGGAGAGGCCGCAATCAGGATGACAAACAGAAAAGCTTTGCTCAGCAGTCGCATTGGTCACGGACCATCTGGCGGAACTCGCATCGATTCCACCATGGCCGTCCCTCACGGTCCAATCACCATCGCGTATTCCTCCTCCTCCACCTCGGACTTCTCAGGTTTGGCGGCCGGAACGGGATGCTTCTCCGCCTTCAATTTGTCCGTCCATAGAAGCGATTTGTAATCGAAGTCGGAGGTCAGACCCGGTTTGACGATCTCGAAACAGGGTAACAGGTCGAAATCCCGCGGCACGAACAGCGAATGGTGGCGGATGTGGAGGATCTCCAGCCGCTTCGTGCCGACCCGCACATTCCAGTAGGTGGCATCGCCCTTAAACGGGCAATGGGTCGGCAGTTCTCAGTTCTCAATCACTTGAGTTTTCAGTGACGATTCGGTCCTCTCCGATTGATTTCCAGTGATCAATATCGTGGTCTATAAAACACATCTACGCAGACAGCACTTCTAACTAAAGTGCATATCCTGGTCATATGAAAGATTGGAGATCAAAATGAAAACCATCTTGCTCACTATATTGCCTCTTCGATTCTCATTATTCCATCGATGGCAATTGAGCCCGTTCAAGGCAGCATAACTTTCGATGGCCCAACGTCATTTAGCAACTCCGTCCCTATCCCCGGCGGACGATTGCGCTCAAATCGCAGGAAGAACGACTTCCTGTCGGAAGGAGGCGCGGCCTGGGATCTGACCGAAAATACGGTCGAGATGCACGACGTGATCGGCAACCTCAAACGCGCAGTCGAAGGCTCGCGCGAGCGTGGGATACCGGTCCTGTTTGGTCCCATGGTCTACACGGAAGAGGATTATGCGAACGAGGCTCTTCACCGGCGCACCGGCATCAACCGCATGACGGCAAACCTGTGCTGCGAAGGCGCCGCTGATGGAGCCGGCCCGCAGCGGGCGGATAGTGCCGCTCGTCCAATCGTTGCATACCAATCCGGCAAGGGCGACAGGGCCAGCCTCAGCCCCCCGTCGAGCGCGGCATTGCCACTGACGTTGAGGATGACGTAGGCGCCCTCGCCGTCCGGGGGGCGCGACTGCGAACTTCGCAGCACCAATGTCACGATTTTCGTGCGACGAAGAATGGCCGCGTGTCCTTGCCACGCGAGGCGTGACGCTCCCGAGCAACGATCTCGAACCCGGCATCAGCGATCTCGCGTTCCAGTTCGTCAGCGTTAAAAACGCTAACGTACGGCGCCTTGCCGAAGAGTTGCATTACCGGAATCCCGATGTGTACCAGCAGGTTCATTTCCTTGAGGCACGGCGTTTTGGTGATGAACAGCCCACCCGGCTTCAGGAGCCGGTGAACGCCGTGCAGGGCGGCCTTCCGGGCGGCCACCAGATGCAAGACATTGAGACTCAGCGCCGCATCGAACGGACCTTCAGGCCAGGAGACACTGTCCGGTGTCGCGACCTGGAAATCGATATTGGCGCGGCCCTCCGCCTCCTTCTTTTCACGGGCTATGGCAATCATCTCGCCGGAAATGTCGGTCGCCACGATACGCGCCACGAAAGGTGCAAGCCTGAGCGCCGTCGTGCCCGTGCCACAGCCGAACTCGAATACGGTATCATTGCTGTCGAGCAATTTGCGCGTACGGTCGAGCGTTTGCTCATACCCAGCGATATCGGCGATCGGATCCTTGGCGTATTTGCGTGCGATGCGATCCCAGAAACGGGCTTCGTTGGTAGCGCCGAACAAGGAATTCCCCTAGGTGCCGTTTTCCTGCAAGGACCCCTTACAGGAAAACGATACTCAATTGTAAAGGCCGTCGATGCCCATGCCGATCTGCAACTCGCCGTCGAACCGGGTTCCCGTCGTCCTGGCATTAAGCCTTTCCAGCGCCTTGTCGTAGGCCTGCGCGGAAAGTGGCATATAGCCCGTAAAATGCACCCAGCTTTGTATGTTCCCGAGATAGCTTCTCAGAAACTCCTGCAAATCCGGCTTGCTGTCCAACGATGCGGCGTTGACGTAAAGGAACAGCGGCCGTGCAAGCGGCTGATAGCGCCCAGCCAAGACCTCGCGCATGGCCGGATGCACCGGCCCATCGCCGGAATCGATGCCGAGATCGTTCATCTCCTCCCAGTTCCGGAAGTAGGCGCCGACACCGAAAAAGCCGAGCGCGTCGGGGTTGACCGCAATTCCGGCAACCAGTTGTTCCTCGTCCTCGCTGGCGGTGTAATCGCTGCGGCTGGACCGTGTTTCGCCAACGATGACTGTGGTGAAATAGTCGTAGGTTCCCGAATCCTGACCGCGCCCGAACAGCTTGATCGGCCGGTCTGGCCATTCTTCACGCACCTGCTGCCAGGTCGTCACGGTGCCTTCGGCCGCCGGCTCCCAGAGCTTGCGCAATTCCTCGACCGTGATGGATTGCGCCCAGTCATTCGTCGCATTGACGACCACGGCGAGCGCATCGAAGGCGATCGGCAGTTCCACATATTCCACGCCGGCCTCGGCACAGGCCTCCATCTCTTCCTTGTTGATCGGTCGAGAGGCGTCGCTGATGTCCGTCTCGCCCGCGCAAAAGCGCCGGAAGCCCGCTGTCGTCCCCGAGAAGCTCACATCGATCTCCACGCCGGCGCGTCGCGCCGCTTCGACCGTGATCGGATAGACGGTGCTCGATCCGTCAGCGGTGATCTGCTGCGCCGCCGCGTTGAATGTCATCGCTGAACTCAGGCCCACGAAGATGGCAAGAAGCAGCGATTGCGTTTTCATCAGGCCGCTCCCGTTTCCGGTACCCGCGCAAGAACGCCAAATCATTTCGATTTGCCCCGCAACTCTGTCAGGACCTGTTGGAAGAAGGCCTTCACTTCCGTCCAATTGATCTGCCCCTGCTCGAGATACAGTTCCAGCGAATCGATGGCTTCATGCTGATCGCGTTGCTCGCGGCGCTCCAACTCGGCGCGAATCTCGCCGATATGCTCTTCCGTTTCGTCCAGGATCCCTTTGAGGTCTTCCTTCGACAGGCGGCTAAGATCGTTCATGGCAACACCTCAGAACAAGACAGTGATGGCGATGAGCAGCAGCGGCGCCACGATGAAGACACCCAGAACCCACATCGCAGCATAGATTTTGCGCTCGGATGCGAGTCCGGCAAGCCATTCGGCGCCGAATATCGGCAGGTTCCGCAGGAACGGCAGGCCGAAAATCAGCGCTACAGCGAACACGTTGAAGAGCACGTGGACGATGGCGATCTCCAGGGCGTGTACTGCCACGGCGCCCGTGACCGCGGTCGCCGCCAGAAGTGCCGTCACGGTGGTCCCGATATTCGCGCCCAGCATGAACGGGTAGATCTGTCGCAGGGAGAAGGTGCCCGCCCCGGCCAGGGGCACCATCAGGCTGGTCGTTGTCGACGAGGACTGCACGAATATCGTAACCAGCGTCCCGGAGAAGATACCGGTAACCGGCCCTTTGCCGATCGCGCTATGCATGACCGCCTTGGCCCTGCCGACCATCAGCACCTTGAGAAGCTTGCCGATCTGGGTGATGGCCAGGAAGATGAGGGCAAGACCGATCACCACCATAGCCAACCCCGCGAAGATGCCCGGCAGCAGGTTGGAGACCCCTTCGAGCGTGCCGACGAGGGGCTTGGTCAGGACCTTCATGAAGTTCAGCCCGGACATGGAATAATTGGCCTCGCCCACCAACAGCCCCGCGACCGTCTCCGAGATCCGCTGCAGAAGCCCGAACATGATCTCCAGCGGCAGAAAGATGACGATTGCGAGCAGGTTGAAGAAGTCGTGAACCGTCGCCGCCGCGAAGGCACGCCGGAATTCCTCCTTGTCGCGCACATGCCCGAGGCTGACCAGCGTATTGGTCAGGGTCGTGCCGACATTCGAGCCCATGATCATCGGTATCGCGATCGCCACCGGCAAGCCGCCGGCGACCATACCGACGATCAGGGACGAGACGGTCGAGGAGGACTGGATCAGTGCCGTGGCGACGATGCCGATCACCAGCCCGACATAGGGGTTTGAGGCAAAGCTGAAAAGCTGCTGCGCCTGTCCGCCCGTGGCCACCTTGAAACCCGTGCCGATCAGGCTTACCGCGCTGATAAGCACGTAGACAAGAGCGATGACAGCCAGCCACTGCGGCAAACGGCTGCTACCGCGCGCCGATGCCTGATCGAGTGTTTCCGTGTGCGACATCCGCCTCTCCCCTTTGAATGGAAACCGGCTACCACCGGTGGATAACAACCGTGTGACTGCCGCGTTTACGGCTCTGTCAGGCGAATCCGCACCTCTTGCTTATGCAATAAAACCGTTATGCTCGGACTGTAGGTGTTGTTGGCAAACTGCGAAGGGCAGTGGATATCGTATGCGGAGGCCCGAGATGGAGAAGAGCGACGCAAGGACGAGCGCGGAAGATTGGCTGAAAGCTGAGTTGGACGACACGCTTGATGAGGATTACGAGCTTGAGCTTTCGGAGCCGGCCCTCTCGCTCGAACTGGCGAAGATCTACAAGAAGGCGCATCCGGACACGATCGACCGCCGCACCTATTTCCACGAACTGATCCGGCTGCAGTCGGAACTGATCAAGCTGCAGGATTGGGTGGCGCACACCAAGGAGAAGATCGTGGTCATCTTCGAGGGTCGCGATGCGGCCGGCAAGGGCGGCGTCATCAAACGCATCACACAGCGCCTCAACCCACGGATCTGCCGCGTCGTCGCTCTGCCGGCGCCCAGCGATCGCGAAAAGACGCAATGGTACTTCCAGCGCTATGTGCCGCATCTGCCGGCGGGCGGCGAGATCGTGCTGTTCGACCGCTCCTGGTACAATCGTGCCGGCGTCGAGCGGGTGATGGGCTTCGCCACATCAGAGCAGGTGGAGGAGTTCTTCCGCGACGTGCCGGAGTTCGAGCGCATGCTGGTGCGCTCCGGCGTCAGGCTCGTCAAATACTGGTTCTCCATCACCGATGAGGAACAGCAGTTGCGCTTTCTGTTGCGCATCCATGACCCGATGAAGCAGTGGAAGCTGTCACCCATGGATCTGCAGTCGCGGGTGCGTTGGGAGGACTACACCAAGGCCAAGGAGGAGATGTTCGCGCGCACCAACATCCCCGAGGCGCCGTGGTACATCGTCGAGGGCAATGAGAAGAAGCGGGCCCGCCTCAACTGCATCGATCACCTTCTGCAGCAGGTCCCTTATGAGCCCGTGCCGCACGAGGAGATCGCGCTGCCCGACCGCGTGTTCAATCCGGAATACGAACGCGCCGTCCTGCCGCCGGAGCTCTACGTGCCGCAAAAATACTGACCGGCCGCAAGGGTGGATCGCGGATCATCGCGATCGCATCCGACAACAACTTCAACGATGACAGGCAGGTCTCGGGGTTCGTCCTGTCTGCGGTGCCGGAATCCCAGCTTGAAGACGGCCCGCCTCTGGCGGCGAAGAGGAACCGTGGCGTCCAGCGCGGTTTTCTTCGCCGTTATAGCCCGAGAGATTGCAGCACGATTTCCGTGCTGCGGAACAGCTGGTGTCAGCGAGAGGCCGACACCCCGAACCACCGGCCTCGATGCCGATCCGGATAAGCTGCGACGACTCCCGCCTTCGCAGATGCCCCTCCGCTGATCGTGAGCAGAGCGCAGTCAGAACTTCCCGACGACGTTGAGGAAGAGGCCCTGGTCGTCGAGGGTGAGGTCTCTGAGGTCGTCGGAGAAGCGG
>NZ_JBHSUM010000074.1:0-20291 GCF_042660605.1 Nitratireductor sp. GCM10026969 | reverse complement strand
CAGCAGGCGGACGAAGGTGCCGAGGGCGAGGCGCAAGCGCCGCAAGACGCCTCCGAGGCGAAGGCGATCAACGACGCCGTCGCCTATATCCGCGGCCTTGCCGAGCTGCGCGGCCGCAATGCCGAATGGGCCGAGCGCGCGGTCCGCCGCGCGGAGAGCCTGTCGTCCTCCGCCGCGCTCGAAGAAGGCGTGATCGATGTCGTCGCCCGCAACGTCGAGGCGCTTCTCGCCGAAATCGACGGGCGCACGATCTCCTTCGCCGACCGCGAGATCAGGCTTGAGACCGCCGGCATCGCCGTCGAGGAGATCGAGCCCGACTGGCGCACGCAGCTCCTCGCCGTCATCACCAATCCCAATGTGGCGCTCATCCTGATGATGATCGGCATCTACGGGCTGATTTTCGAGTTCCTCAATCCCGGGGCCATGCTGCCCGGCACCGTGGGCGCGATCAGCTTGCTCACGGGGCTTTACGCCCTGGCGGTGCTGCCGGTCACCTATGCCGGCGCCGGTCTGATGCTGCTCGGCATCGGCCTGATCGCGGCGGAAGCCTTCGCCCCTTCCTTCGGCATACTCGGCATCGGCGGGACGGTGGCGCTGGTGCTCGGCGCCACGATCCTGTTCGATACCGACGTGCCCGGGCTGCAGCTTTCCTGGCCGGTGGTCGCTGCCGTCGGCGCGGTCAGCCTCGCGCTCACCTTCCTCATCATAAGGCTTGCCTGGACGTCGCACCGGCGCGGCGTCGTTACCGGCGAGGACCAACTCATCGGCGCGACGGGCACTGTGCATGACTGGAATGGAACACAGGGCTATGTGTTCGTGCTCGGGGAACGCTGGAGGGCTACCTCGGCCGAGCCGCTCGAGGTGGACACACCGATCCGCGTGACCGGCCGCGACGGGCTGTTGCTGCATGTCGCGACGGACGCGCAGGAGAAGAACGGGAGAGGAGAAAACCCATGAATCTGTTCGGCGGCTTCACCTTCTATGCAGTGCTGATCGTCCTTCTGCTGGCGCTGCTCGCCTCGGCGATCAAGATCCTGCGCGAATACGAGCGCGGTGTCGTCTTCACGCTCGGCCGTTTCACCGCAACCAAGGGGCCGGGGCTTATCCTGCTCATTCCCTTCGTCCAGCAGATGGTCCGCGCGGACCTGCGCACGCTGGTGCTCGACGTGCCGGGCCAGGACGTCATCTCCCGCGACAACGTTTCGGTGCGGGTGAACGCGGTGCTCTATTTCCGCATCATCGACGCAGAAAGGGCGACGATCCAGGTGGAGGATTTCATGATGGCGACCAGCCAGCTCGCCCAGACGACGCTGCGTTCGGTTCTCGGCAAGCACGACCTCGACGAGATGCTGGCCGAGCGCGACAAGCTCAACGCCGACATCCAGGAGATCCTCGACCGGCAGACGGACGCCTGGGGCATCAAGGTCGCCAATGTCGAGATCAAGCATGTCGACATCGACGAATCCATGGTGCGCGCCATCGCCCGCCAAGCCGAGGCCGAGCGCGAGCGGCGCGCCAAGGTCATCAACGCGGAGGGCGAGCAGCAGGCCGCCCAGAAGCTGCTCGAGGCGGCCGAAATCCTGGCCCGCCAGCCGGAGGCCATGCAGCTTCGCTATCTGAGTTCGCTCAACGTGGTGGCGGCCGAAAAGAACTCCACCATCGTCTTCCCCTTCCCGATGGAGATGGCCAGCATCGTGCCCGGCCTGTCGAAACTGACCAGGGAAAAGGGCGAGTAGGCGGCGGACGCGACATGGTGAATTGAGCCGGGCTCACGACACGCATGCATGGGGCCGGAGCGTTGACCACTGGATCGTGAGGACTGGCGGCCGGAACTGCCACCGCGAGCGAGCATGGCAGCCGGGGGAAGGAAGCTGTCCTCATCCGATGGGTGGGTTTCGAAACACCACCCGGCCGCTTTGTCACCGATTCCACACATCGCATTGCGCCGACCCGGAAAAAAAGCCATGTTTTCCGAGGGAGAGCGTTGAAAATGCTGCGGGGGGCGGCAGCTATAGGGCGTCGCTCACCGCCCGCGCGAACGGTTTCGCGCGCCGGTGGAACATGTTTGATACATTATAGGGAGGATTGCCATGCGCACGTTCGTTATGGCCGCATTGAATGTTGCGGCGCTCTGTCTTGCCGGTCCGGCCGTCGCTCAGGATCGCGAAGACTGGCCGTCCAGCATGACCGTCGGCACGGCCAGCCAGGGCGGAACCTATTTCATCTACGGCACGGGCCTTGCCAATCTCATTTCCCAGGAACTCGACGTCAACGCCTCGGCCGAGGTGACGGGCGGTCCGGTGCAGAACGCAACGCTGGTCGAAACCGGCGATCACCAGCTCGGGCTTGTCACCATGGGCCCGGCTCACGAGGCCTGGACCGGTGAGAGCGAGCTGGCGCCGGGCGTCGAGCACCAGAGCCTGCGCGCTCTGTTTCCGATGTACCAGACGCCCTTCCAGGTCGTCGCGCTGGCTTCGTCCGGCATCGAAAACGTGACCGATCTCGACGGCAAGCGCGTCTCCGTCGGCCCGGCCGGCGGCACCGCCGCCACCTACTGGCCGCGCTATTTCGAGACGCTGGGGATCAGCCCCGAGATCAGCTACTCCGGTGCCAACGACGCGGTGGGCCAGGTCAAGGACGGCCTGATCGACGCCTTCGCCTTCGCCGCCGGCGTTCCGATCTCGGCTTTCGCGCAGATCGCGGCGGAAAACGATGTCAACATCTTCGGCTTCACGCCCGAACAGCAGGAGCAGATCGTCGAGGCGCATCCGGTGGCTCCCTTCGAGGTGCCGGGCGGGCTCTACGAGGGCTTCCCCGACCCGCAGCAGACCGTGGCCATGTGGAACTTCGCCATCGCCCATGAGGACATGCCCGAAAGCCTCGCCTACGAAATCACCAAGCTGGTGATGGAGAACAACGACCGCATGCGCTCGATCCATGCCAGTGCGAAGGAGACGGTGCCGGAGAATGTCGACAAGAACACGTTCATGACATTTCATCCGGGCGCGGTGCGCTATTATGAAGAGGCCGGCGTCACCATTCCCGACGAGCTGAAGCCCGAATAAGGCGTTCCGATCCGTGCGGCGGGCGCTAAGGCGTCCGCCGCTCTCACCGGCGCTCCGGGCGAGCTTCCGGGACCACGAGGCTCAACACAATGTCCAATGCCGCAGACCAATCGGCCAGCACCGATCAACTTCTCGCCAGGGGCGTCGACGAGGAGGTGCTGGCGGGCAACCAGCGCAGCCACGAAGGGCGGCTGCGCCTGGCGGTGGTGACGCTGAGCGTCGTCTACGCCGCCTTCCACATCATCGTGATGAATTTCTATCCGCTGGAGCCGTGGACCTACCGCATGCTCCACCTGTGTGGCGGGCTCGTCCTGGGGTTCCTCGTTTATTCCTCGAGCGACGTGGTTCGCGAGAGCCTGGAGGCCGGCCGGCGCAGCGCGTTCGAATGGCCGCTGATGGTGGTCGGCGTCGCCGGCGTGGGCTACGGCCTGGGAATGATCGCCTATGCCTGGGGCGGTTGGTGGATCGCCGGCATCGCGCTTCCGCCCGGTTTCGTCTTTTCCACCTACGGCATCCCGCTCGTGGTCGGCACGATCGCCGCCATTCTGGCCGGCTGGTTCTTCCCCGAGCGCAGCGACCGGCGCGTTCCCTGGTCGGACTATGTACTCGGCGCGGCCACGATCGCCGTTCTCGGTTACATCCTCTTCAATGTCGGGGCTCTAAGGCTCAGGGCGGGCACGGCGATGGCCCAGCCGGCCGATTTCTATGCGGCGCTTGCCGGCGTGCTGCTCATCCTCGAGATCACCCGCCGCGCCGCCGGCCTCGCCCTCGTCATCATCGCCTCGGTGTTTATTCTCTATTCCTTCATCGGGCCCTATCTGCCGGGCTTCCTCGCCCATCGCGGCTATGATGCGCAGCGCTTCTTCACCTACATCTTCACCGACCAGGGCATTCTCAGCGCGCCGATCGCGGTCTCCTCGACCTACATCATCCTGTTCATCACCTTCGCCGCGTTCCTGCAGGCTTCCAAGGTGGGTGACTATTTCGTCAACTTCGCCTTCGCGGCCGCCGGGCGGGCGAGCGGCGGGCCGGCCAAGGTGGCGATCCTGGCCTCCGGCCTGATGGGCATGATCAACGGCACGTCGGCCGGCAATGTCGTTTCCACCGGCTCGCTTACCATCCCGCTCATGAAGAAGGTCGGGTATCCCGCGCGCAGCTCCGCCGCCATCGAGGCGGCAGCCTCCTCCGGCGGGCAGATCATGCCGCCCATCATGGGAGCCGGTGCCTTCATCATGGCCGAGGTGACGGGCATTCCCTATACCGAGATCGTCGTCGCGGCCATCATTCCCTCGATCCTCTATTTCGCCTCGGTCTATTTCATGGTCGACCTGCAGGCGACCAGGCTCGGCATGAAGGGTCTGCCCGGCAAGGAACTCCCGGTCTTCAAGGAGCTTTTAAAGCAGGTCTATCTCTTCATTCCCATCGTCATCCTGATCTATGCGTTGTTTGCCGGCTATTCGGTTATCCGCGCCGGCACGCTGGCCATGGCGGCGGCAGCGGTGGTGAGCTGGCTGACGCCGCACCGCATGGGCGTGCGGTCCGTACTGCGGGCGCTGAACCTGGCGGCGCGGATGTCGCTGCAGCTCGTGGCGGTGTGCGCCTGCGCGGGCATCATCGTCGGCGTCATCGCACTGACGGGCGTCGGCGCGCGCTTTTCCAGCCTGCTCCTGGCGATCGCCGCCCAGAACCAGCTTCTCGCGCTGTTCTTCGCCATGTGCATCTCCGTCATCCTGGGCATGGGAATGCCGACGACCGCTGCCTACGCCGTGGCCGCCGCGGTGGTGGCGCCCGGCCTCGTGGCGCTCGGCATACCGGTCCTGACGGCGCATTTCTTTGTCTTCTATTTCGCGGTCATGTCGGCCATCACGCCGCCGGTGGCGCTGGCGGCCTATGCGGGGGCGGCGCTGTCGGGCTCCGACCCCATGCGCACCTCGGTGGAGAGCTTCCGCTTCGGGCTCGCCGCCTTCGTCGTGCCTTTCATGTTCTTCTATTCGCAGGCGCTGCTCATGCAGGGCCCGTGGCTCGATATCCTGCACGTCTTCGTGACGGCATGCATCGGCATCTACCTCCTGGCCGCCTCCGTTCAGGGCTGGTTCTTCGGGCCGATGAACATCGCCTTCCGCGGGGTGCTTCTGGTGGCGGCGCTCTGCATGATCAAGGGCGGCTGGCTGACCGACCTGCTCGGCGTCGTCATCGGTACCGCGCTTTTCCTTTACCAGTGGCGCTTCGTCGATACGCGAGCGGTGCCACGGCAGGCGGAGTAGCCGGGACGGTTGTGAACGCTGCGCCCCTTCACGAAGGGGCGCAGGCATCGACAACGAGCCCTCGCGATAGCGAGCCGTCCCTGTTGACAGCGCCGTCCCGGTAGCGAGACTGCCGAGCGGTAGCGGCGAAGGGAGGACGATCCGTGCAGGCATCCGATAAAGTCACGTTGCAAGAAGAGGCGGCCACGCCCGTCACGCTCACCCGACTCGGCTTCGGCGGAGCGCCGATCGGCAACCTTTATCGCCGTGTCGAGGAAGAGGACGCGCAGGCGGCGCTGCAGGCCGCCTATGACGGCGGCGTACGCTATTTCGACACCGCGCCGCAATACGGGCTCGGCCTTTCCGAGGGGCGCGTGGGCCGCGCCGTCGCCCGCTTCGCGCGGGACGGCGTGACGCTGTCGACAAAGGTGGGGCGGCTTCTCGAAGACTGCGCGCCGGAGGAGGTAACGCCCGCCGCCTTTGTCGACGTTCCGCAGAAGCGCTTCGTCTACGACTACACCTATGACGGGGTGATGAAGAGCCACGAGGCGAGCCTTGCGCGGCTCGGTGTGGAGTCCGTCGATCTCCTGCTCGTGCACGACGTCGACGTCTTCACCCATGGCAGCCGCGAGGCGAGCGATGAAAAGGTGCGCGAACTGTTCGACGGCGGCGGCTATCGTGCGCTTCAAGAGCTGAAGGCGGCCGGCCGCGTCAAGGCGATCGGCGCTGGTGTGAACGAGTGGCAGGTGTGTGAAAAGCTGCTGGATCTCGGCGAATTCGACGGATTCCTGCTCGCCGGCCGCTACACGCTTCTGGAGCAGGAGGCGCTCGACACTTTCCTGCCGCGCTGCGTCGAGCGGGACGTCGGCATCGTTAACGGCGGGCCGTTCAATTCCGGTATTCTGGCGACGGGCGCGGTCGAGGGCGCGCGCTACAACTACGATTTCGCCCCGCCGGAGATCCTGGAGCGGGTGCGCAGGATCGAGGCGGTGTGCACCGACCACGGCGTGCGGCTGATCGAGGCGGCGTTGCAGTTCGTGCTCGGCCATCCGGCGGTCAAGACGGTTATCCCCGGCGCGGTGACCGCGGCAGAGGTGCAAGCCAACATCGATCTTCTCGCCCGGCCGATCCCGGCCGCACTCTGGTCCGATCTGAAGGGCGCGGATCTCCTGCGGCAGGATGCGCCGACGCCCGGCGATTGAGCGTAAGGCCGCTGGCGACGGCTGCTGAAAATGGAGGGAACCAATACCGTCAGGCTTCGTTTCTTGCGTCAGCGATGAAAGGAACCAAGCCATGAACGTGTTAGCAAAACTTACGACCGCCAGCGCCGTTCTGGCGCTGTCCGGCGGTTTTGCCTTCGCCGATTGCGTGGACATGCAAGAGACCGCGTCAACTGAGACCTCCTCGGAGGCCGTCAAGACGCCGCCCATCGAGAAGGACGGCAGCAACGCTCCGCTCGAGCCCGAACCGCGGGATTCCACCGGGCAGCAAGCAGAGGATGCCACCGGGCCGGAAGACCGCGAGGACCTCGTCCAGAAGGACGGCGGCACAATGCCGCTATCTTCCAGTGAGGAGGATGAATACGGTGAGCGGATCGCGACGTCACAGCAGGATGTCGAGGCCCAGCAGGAAGGCGAGCCCACGGCTGCGGCCGAGGCCGACATCGATACCGAGACGACTGCATCGACATCGGAGTCGGATTTCGTCGGGACGCCGCCCATCGAGAAGGACGGCAGCACGGCCCCGCTCGAAGTTGATCCGGGTGATGCGGAGCGGCAAGCGCAAGATGCCGGCAGGGCGGAAGATCGCCAGGACCTCGTGCAGAAGGAAGGCGGAACGATGCCGCTGGCCAGTGGCGAGAGCGATGAATCCGGCGAGCAGATAGCTACGTCACAGCAGGACATCGAGGCTCAGCAGGAAGGCGAGCCGACGGCTGCGGCCGAGGCCGACGAGCCCTGCTGATCCGGGTATGCGGCAAGGTGGCCCGCCGATGAACGCACGCCGGGCCGGCCCTGCTGCAGGTCATCCCAGTCGAGCGGAGCGTTGCCGGGATCCATCGTGGCATTCCAGACAACCTCCGCTCGGTTCAGCTTGTGCGGGATGACTCGGTTACTGCTGCAGGCACTCCTCGGCGTTTTCCTGCGTGCAGACGTCCAGACCCGTATAGATGGGGTCATCCACCTCCTTACCTTCCGCCAGGTCCTTCAGGATGTGCATGGCCTGGTAGCCCATCTCGTAGGGGCGCTGGCCCACCTGGCCGTGGCTCAGGCCGTCTTTCAGCTGACCCATCTGCATGGGGAGCGTATCGGCCACGAGCACGATAAGCTCACCGGACTCAAGCTTGCTCATGTAGGGCTCGATCGCCTGCCGGTAGGCATTGTCCGACCATTGCGTGAAGGCCCCGGTTGAGATGAAGACGTCGAGATCCTGATGCCGGTTCATGATGTCGGAGAGTTGTTGCACGGCCTTGGCGCTGTCGTCGTCAGTAAACAGCGGGCAGCCCTCGACCTCGGTCCAGCCATTGTCGCCGGAAAGCCGCTCGCCGGGCGGTTCCGTGCCTTCGGTACCGGCCAGCGTGTCGCGAATGCCCTGAAGGCGCTCGTTGTGGTTGGCCGCGGCCGCGCCACCCGACTGCAGGCAGATGGAGCCGCCCTCCGGCTTCATCTCCTGGGCGAGTTTGGCGAGGTTCACGCCGATGTCGTAGTTCAGCGTGCCGACATAGGTGGCGCGGACCTCCTTGTCCTCCTCCAGAAGATCAGCGTCCCAGGTCATGGTGGGAATGCCGGCCTCGTTGGCTGCCTTAAGCGCGCGGGCCGCAGCCGGCGCGTTCGAAGGCGAAACAGCGATGCCGTCCACACCCTGCGTGATCAGGTCCTGGATGATCTGGATCTGCTCCTGCTCGGTGTGCTCGCTGGGGCCGATATAGTAGCACGAGACGCCTTCCATCTCTTCCTCGGCGGCCTTGCAGCCGTCGCGGGCGAGGTCGAAGAAGGGGTTGTTCATGGCCTTCGGCACCAGGGCGAAGCGGTATTCTTCCTGTGCCTCGGCGGTCAGCCCCGTGGCCATGACCACGGCAATGCCGGCAAGCAGGCTGTATTTGAGTTTCATGCTAGTCCTCCCGAGTTTGCGGTTTGGTCTTCTCATTCCATCCGTCTTCCGCGGATCTTTTCGAGCAGCACGGCGAGTATGATGAAGCCGCCGAGAAATGTTCCCTGCCAGTAGGGGTCCACGCCCGCAAGGAGCAGGCTGTTGCGGATCACTTCCACCAGGGCGGCGCCGATCGGCGCACCGATGGCGTAGCCGGAGCCGCCCATCAGATTGGCGCCGCCGATCACCGTTGCCGCGATGACCTGCAATTCGTAGGTCTGTCCCAGCGCGTTCGTCACCGATCCGAGCCAGCCGACCATCAGGAACGAGGCGATGCCCGCCATCAGCCCGGAGACCATGTAGACCGACATCAAAACGCGCTCGACGGGTATGCCGCTCAGCTTGGCCGCCTCCATGTTGCCGCCGATGGCGAAGACGTGCCGGCCCCAGGTGGAATAGCGGTAGAGCCACATGAACACGAGGGTCAGCACGATCAGCGCCCAGACGGGATTGGCAAGCCCCATCAGACGTCCGCCGCCGATGGCCAGGAACAGGCCCTCGTCGGGGCCGAATTGGTAGAACATTCGGTTGTTGGAGACGACCAGCGCGAGCGAGCGCGCTATCGCCAGCATGCCGAGCGTCACCACGAAGGGGGACATTCTGAGATAGGCGATGAGAAAACCGTTCACCGCACCCGCCGCCATGGCGGACAAGAGGCAGGCGACAAGGCCGAGCCACAACGGATAGCCGGCGGCGAGCGTGATGCCGGCCATGATGCCCGAAAGCCCCATGACCGAGCCGACCGAAAGATCGATGCCGCCGGTGACGATCACTGTCGTCATGCCCAGCGCGACGATGGCCATGAAGGCAAAGTTGCGCGTGGTGGTGAACAGATTGCGCTCGCTCAGGAACGTATCGCTGATCGTTCCCATGAAGATGCAGATGATGATGAGGGCCACGAACACCCAGAAGGGCTGGGTGTTGATGATGCGTTGCAGGCCCGTGCTCGACTGCTGGCTCGTCACATCCGAGATATCGGTCACGGATCGGCGCTCCGCGCTTTCGCTCATCGTTTCCCCCTCATGCCTCATGGAGCGCCCCGGTGATCAGGGCGGTGACTTCCTCCGGCGAGGAATCGGCGACGGGCTTGTCGGCGACCTTCTTGCCGCGCCGCAGGACCGCCACCCGCTCGCAGACGGCGAAGACATCCGGCATACGGTGCGAGATCAGGACGACGGCATGGCCGGTTTCCTTGAGCCTGCGGATCAGGTCGAGCACCTCGGCCACCTGGCGCACGCTGATGGCCGCCGTGGGCTCGTCCATCAGCACCAGCTTGGGGTCGCTGAGCCGCGTGCGGGCGATGGCGACGGCCTGCCGCTGGCCGCCCGACATGCGGTGGACGAGGTCGCGCGGGCGCGTTTCCGACTTCAGCTCGCCGAAGATCTCGCCAGCGCGCTCATACATGGCCTTATGATCGAGATAGCGGATGGGCCCAAGCCGGCGCTTGATCTCCCGGCCGAGGAAGACATTCGCCGCGGCGGACAGATTGTTGCACAGCGCCAGATCCTGATAGACGATCTCGATACCCTTGCGCCGCGCTTCGACCGGCTTGGAAAAGTGCACCTCCTGGCCGTCGATCAGCATGGTGCCTGCGGTGGGCGGGAAATTGCCGGCGATGATCTTGACAAGGGTGGATTTGCCGGCCCCGTTGTCGCCCATCAGGCCGACCACCTCGCCTTCCTCGATCTTCAGGTCGACCGCTTCCAGCGCCCGGATCGCTCCGAAACTCTTGGATATGCGCTGCAGTTCGAGAACCGCCATGCGACATCCTCCTCCCTTTATACCCCACAGCTTATGATGCTGTTTGATGAGGGCAGCTTAAGCGAAGAGGCGGCACGCTGGCAATATTTTTTGTCTGAACCGTTAGTCTGCAAACAGCGGTGCGCAACAGGAAAGACCCGCCGGCCTTCAGCCCTTTGGCCGGTGCGCGCCTGCCTCTTGTGTTTACGGCCCTTTTCGGCCATTCCCGAAGGACCGGTGCGGGCGCTTCCCTCGATCCGTCGGCCGGTGAGGCGCGGCCGATGGCGGCCGGCGGACCCGAAACACGAGCAGACGGCGGGCGCGGATGAAAAGCATCTTCGACGATCGGCGGATTCTCCACCAGCCGCAGCGCCGTTGCTGCACCTTTCCATCGCGTCCCAGGCAGGCCGCGCGCGCCATTGTGACCCGCGAGTTGGGCAAGCGCAACCGCTTTGGTGCCGTGCCGACGCGCATCTCGGGCACCGCCACCGCCGTTTGCCGGGTGCAATGCGGAAACTTCCTGACGGCCGGCCGCGAAGAACGCGCCAGGGACAATCGAGAGGTCTGACATGAGCCGACTGCCCAATTCCATCGAAGCCCGCGACGTCGCCTACCAGCTCCATTCCTACACGGATGCGCGCCGGCACGAGGAGACCGGACCCCTTGTCATCGAACGCGGCGAGGGAATCCACGTCTACGACAACAACGGCAAGCGTTATATCGAGGGCATGGCGGGCCTGTGGAGCGTGGCGCTGGGCTTCGGCGAAAAGCGCCTGGCTGAGGCCGCCGCGCGGCAGATGGAGAAACTGCCCTATTACCACACCTTCACGCACAAGTCGCACGGGCCCTCCGTCGAGCTTGCCGAGAAGCTGGTCGGCATGGCGCCGGTGCCCATGTCCAAGGCCTATTTCACCAATTCCGGCTCGGAGGCCAACGACACCGCCATCAAGCTCATCTGGTACCGTTCGAACGCGCTTGGCGAGCCGCAGAGAAAGAAGATCATCTCGCGCGTGAAAGGCTATCACGGCGTCACCATCGCCTCGGCCAGCCTGACCGGCCTGCCGAACAACCACCGTTCCTTCGACCTGCCCATTGCCGGCGTACTGCACACCACCTGCCCGCACTACCGCACCATGAAGGCCGACGGCGAAAGTGAGCGGGAGTTCGCCGCGCGCTGCGCACGCGATCTCGAAGACCTCATCCTAGCCGAGGGCCCGGAGACCATCGCCGCCTTCTTCGCAGAGCCGGTGATGGGGGCGGGCGGCGTCATCGTGCCGCCGGAGGGCTATTGGGAGGCGGTGCAGCCGGTCCTGAGGAAATACGACATCCTTTTCGTCGCCGACGAGGTGATCTGCGGCTTCGGCCGCACGGGCGAGTTGTTTGGCACCACGACCTATCGTCTGGAGCCCGACATCATGGTCCTGTCGAAGCAGCTCTCCTCCTCCTACATGCCGATCTCGGCGCTGCTCGTGAACGAGAAGGTCTACCGGCCGGTCGCCGACGAATCGAACCGCATCGGCACCTTCGGCCACGGCTTTACCGGCAGCGGCCATCCGGTCGCCGCGGCGGTGGCGCTCGAAAACCTGAAGATCATGGAGGAACGCGACCTCGTCGCCCACGCGCGCCGCGTCAACCCGCGCTTTCTGGCGCGGCTGAAGGCGCTTCAGGACCTCCCGCTCGCGGTCGAAGCGCGCGGCATCGGCCTGATCGGCGCGGTGGAGGTCTTCCACGAAACGCTTGCCGATATCCCCGGCGCTCTCGGCGCGCGCGTCAACCAGGCCATGCATGCGCACGGCCTGATCTCCCGCAACATGGGCGACGCGCTCGCCTTCTGCCCGCCGCTCATCATCTCGGAGAAGGAGATCGACGAGATGTTCGACGTCGCCGAGGCGGCGATTGCGGAAGTGTCGCGGGAGGTCGGCGTGTGACGGCGACCCGGTTCTCGCACCGGTGAACGCCGCATCACTGCGCGAAACGGTCGTGACTGAAGACGAAATCACCGCCCTCTGCCGGCTGGTGGCAGCCGATGCAGGGAGCGATCCTGCCGGCCATGTTGGCGCCGTCCGGCGTCGTGGCCACGGCACCGTCGGGCATGAATTTTACCCAGAACCAATTGCCGCTATCGGGAGCGTAGCCCTCCTCGCGGCGGAACATCACGCCCATTGAATCGAAGTTCTGCAAGGGATCCCTGAAGGTCTCTTCCACCGACAGGTCCTCTCCGCGGTAGTTGCGCTTGAGGATGAATGTGCCGGTATGGTCGGCGACCGTCACCTTGCCGGACAGGTACTGGATAACCGGCCCGTGCATCGAGGTGCCGGCATAGGGGTGGGTCTGGATGGCATCCTCACCGACAATGCCCCTTTCTTCCAGCGCTTGCCAAAGCTCTTCGGCGAAGTCGACCTGATCCGGGCCGCCGAAAGGCGGTGCCTGCTCCTGACCGAGCGCGGGCTGAACGAGCAAAAGCGCAGCGACTGTTGCGTAAGGCGTAAGTGTCCGAGTGCCGATCATGTCCAGTGCCTCCTCCTTGCCTGGATGGATGGGATCGGCTGTCGATACGGCACGCTTCCTGAAACGGTGTGGATCGGACGCCATCTGACGCAGGTCGGTGTTCCCGCGCCGCAGTCGGCAGCCGTCGGCTTTCGATGCCCCGTCCGGGCTGCTTTCGTCCAGACGGTGTGCATGGCCTGCAACCCATAAGGCCAACTCGTGCGCTGCCTGATGGTTCCTGCCAAGACCACGGCAATTCTGTCCGAGATGACCGGCAGGCAGAGAACAGGCCGGGTCGCTTCAGCGCGATCTTAAGCGATAGGGGAGCTCATCCGCCCCCGGTCCAGCCTCGCCGCTCACTGCCAGAACAGGCGGGTTTGCCTGAGGCCCCGCCACAAGGCCTTGGCGCCGGTCCAGCGGAATTCGGCGCGCGCCTCGCTGGCTCCGATCATCCAGCCCATGGCGCGTTGCGCAAGGGGATCGCCGGCACCGGGCACCTCCGTCCCGGTGAACATCGCCCCCACCGTTGCCGCATCGTTCAGATCGCCGAAGACCGTCTGCAGTTTCTTCAGTCGCTTCAGGAACGGACCGACACGCTTCGCCGGAAAAAGCGAGGAGAAGAACTCGGCGGCATAGCGCAGTTTCTTCAGCTCCTTGCGCAATTCGTGACGCTCTTCCACCGTCAGGTGCTCCAGCCCGCGCGCGCGCTTGACGGCCTTTTTCCAGCGCTTGTCGAGCGCCTGGACGGCCAGTTCCCGGACGGGTGCCGCCAGTCGTCCGGTCTGGCCGAAATCCTGGGGCACGAGCCACCCGCGCGTTTCCACGAAGCGGGACAGATCGATGAGGAACGCCTGCACGCGGGAACCGGTGAGAAGCTGGCGCAGGTGTTCGCGCTGTTGCGCCGCTTGCTGCGTGACGGTCTCCGCGAGGGCCGCCAGTGCCGGCTCTCCGGGATGGGTTTCGGCTTCCCGGCGCAATTTCTCGTTCGCCACCACGTCGAGATCCCTGAGGCTCCCGACCTCCTGGCCGAGCCAGCGCGCCTCGGCATTGAGCCGCTCCATGTCCGGGCTTTGCAGCACCGGGCCATAGACGGAAAACGCGCTGCGCAGACGGCGCAGGCCAATCCGCAACTGGTGTGGCCCCTCCGGATCATTCATCTGCCGGATCACCAGCACGTTGGTGGCGATCTGATCGAGGCATTCGCGCAGCGTGTCGCGCGCGGCTTGTTCGGCGGTCTGCGTGTGATCGAGCGCTACGTTCAAGGCTTTGCGCGGGGCCAGCGGCGCGTCGATCTGCCCCTCCTTGGCCAATAGATAGCCGCGCGCCGCTTTGGAAAGCCGGGAGAAGCGAATGCCGCCTTCGGGAAACAGTATGTGGGCGATGTCGAACAGCCCCGACGGGTTGCCGGCGAGAAGTTCGATCTCCACCTCCGACAGCGCGGCCGAGCGCTCGCCTGCCCGGACTTCCCCGACATCGACGGCGATCTCCGCCCGCGTGCCGTCCTCGAGGACGAGCTCGCTCGTCGTGCGCTTGATGACCGTCTCGCAAATGGGCTCGAGCGAGGTGCCGTTGATGTGTCGGACGACCGATTCACGGACGGACAATTCAGGAATTGCATCGAGACACACGCGCCCGCCGGGCGCCGGGTTCTCAACCTCGCCAGCCTGGGAGAGGCCGCCGTGCAATCCTCCCCGGGTCTTGACGGTCTGTATCCACCGCCGCCCATCGCGGCGCAGCCTCAGCGCGATGCCCGCTTTTTTCAACGCATGTTCAGGCGTATCCAGATAGACGCTTCTGAGCGTCTTCGTTCTGCGGCCGCCATTGACAAGTTCCGACGCCGCCAAGCGCGCCCAAATTTCACGCGACCTCTGCTGGTCGAGCAGGAACTTTAACTCGATTTCGCTCATGCGACGGTTTCGTTTCGATTTTGATACAGTCTTATCCACACCTGCGGGCAGCAGCAAGGGGGCAGGTTGAGAGGCGCCATCCGATGAGCCGGGCACGGCAATCTACCTCCGCTCCTCCATTGTCAGCTCCGCGAACACCGGCAGATGGTCCGACGCCTTGCGTGCCTCCGGATCCGTCCAGCTTTCGCGCAGCATTTCGGACGGGCGGCAGTAGACGCGGTCCAGCGCGAAGAGGGGGCGGAAGGCGGGGTAGGTCTTCATGTGGCTGTGGCCGGGGAAGAGGCGGTTGAGCGTGGTCTGAACCGAGCCGCGCCAGATCCAGTCGTTGAAGTCACCGAGGATGACCGTCCGTTCCAGGCTCTGCCGGCAGATCTCGGCGATGAGCCGCGCCTGGTGCCGGCGCTCACCCAGACTCAGGCCCAGATGCGCGGCAACCAGGTGGAGGGGACCGAAGGGCGTGTGCACGTGGGTCTCGATCGCCGCGCGCGGCTCGCGCCGGCGGTAGGAGATGTCATGCCAGGTGGTGCCCGACATCGGCCAGCGGCTGATGACGGCGTGACCGTAGTCGCCGTCCGGCGCGGTGATCAGCCGGCTTTCCCGCGAATTGCCGCCAAGCGCGGTGGCGAGGAAGGCGAAGGCGTCGGCCGCTTCCACCGAGCGCCGGGAGTCGATCTCCTGCAGGGCGACGATGTCGGGATCGTGGCGGCGTACGATCTCCACCACGCGCTGCAGGTCGCGGCGGCGGTCCGGACCCACCCCGCCGTGGATGTTCCACGTCATGGTGCGGACCTTAGCGACCGCACCGGCCTGCTCTGTTTCATCCGTCTGCGGGGTGTCTTGCGGTTCCATGTCTGCTGAACGCATGAGCGGCGGGATCGTTGACGGGTTTTCGGGGTTGCCGGATCGCAATTCCCCCTGGCGCGTTGTCGCTTCACGACAATGACGAGAGGATATCTGCCTTGACCTCCCACAGCGGGGCCGCTGCACGCCCGGCCAAGCACGCCGGGCCGTTCCGGCGCTATCTCGGCTACACCGTCGCCGTGGCGGCGGTCGCGCTGGCCGCTTTCCTTCTCTACCGGACCCTTTCGCAATATGACTGGCCGGAACTGGTCTCCGCCGTCACTGCGGTCTCGCTCTATCACATGCTGCTGGCGATCGGCTTCACGGCGGCCAGCTACCTGACCCTGACCGGCTTCGACTTTCTGGCGCTCAAATATGCCGGCCACCCGCTTGCCTACCGGCGGGCGGCACTGGCCTCCTTCTGCAGCCTGTCGATTGGTCACAATATCGGTCTCGCCGCGCTCTCGAGCGGCGCCATCCGCTACCGCTTCTATTCGCGCTGGGGGCTGGGTGCCGGGGAGGTCGCCAAGGTGATCGTCTTTTGCGGGGTTACCGTCGGGCTCGGTCTGTCGATCCTCGGCGGCGTCGGCCTGCTCGTCCATCCGGACCTCGCCGTCGACGTCATGGGCATACCGTCCTCCCTTGTGACCCTGGTGGCGGTGATCTGCCTTCTCTGGCCGGCCCTTTATCTCGTGCTCGCGGCGACGGTCGAGCGGCCGCTGCGCTTCCGCGGCATGACTCTGGCCATGCCTGGCTTCAAACTGGCGCTCGGCCAGGTGATCCTCGGGCCCGTGAACTTCGCCTTCGTCGCCGCCGCGCTGCATCAGACGATCGCCGCGCTGGCCGACGTGCCTTATCTCGAGGTGGCGGCCGTCTACGTGTCCGCGAATGTGGCGACGCTGATCACCCATGTGCCGGGCGGGCTTGGTGTCATCGAGAGCGTGGTGCTTTATCTTCTCCCCCGCGCGGAGCTGATTGGAGCGGTGCTCGTCTTCCGCTTTGTCTATTTCCTTCTGCCCCTGGCGCTCGGCAGCCTGCTGCTGGTCTTTTCGGAGGTGGTGCTTTGGGGCCGTGGCCGACGGCGATGAAAAATGCGGCCCAGCAAGCGGTGGAGCCTTTCCACCAGCCGGAAGGGCCGCTCCGGGTCGAGCAGCCGCGTGCCGGGGAAGGAGTGGGTCGGTCCGGGTCCGACATCCATGGTCCGCAGCCCGCGGGGATGCCGGTTCAGCCGGTCGATGGCCCTGCTCAAGCCGCCTTCGCGGCGTGTGGCCGCCCGCACCAGCGCCGGGTCGACATCGAGATGCTCGGCCACCAACCGGTCGCGGCAGCCAAGAATCGCCGCCCGTGTTTCCGGCCGGTCCGCCTCGATCGCCAGGTCGCATTCGGAATCAAGGCCGACAGAGCGGTTGTTGAGGTTGGACGAGCCGATGCGCAGCAGCGTGTCGTCGATAATGATGAGCTTCGCGTGCACCAGCAGCCGGTGGTCGCCGCCGTCTTCGGGAATGGTGGGATGGTAGACGTGCAGGCGGTTATCGCGGTCGAGTCGCTTCAGGCTGCGCAGCAGCCGCTCGCGGTTGGCGCCCATGATGAAGCGCTCGATGATACCGTTGGCCTTTTGCGTGCACACCACCACGACTTCCGGCCCGTCTGGACGCTGCAGGATATCGCCGAGGATCCGGCGCAGGCGCTTGGCGGTGAAATATTGCGCCTCGATGTAGATCGTCCGTCTGGCCGAGAGCAGCACGTCTTCGGTCAGGCGGGCGGATTCCTCGACTGCAATCTCCCCGTTGAGGCGCGGAAGCGTCCGGGCGACGCCGACGGGCACATCGGTGAAGTCGGGCGCCAGTTCCACCGGCCAGCGTTCGGCGGCGGGTTGCGGTGGGATATCCTCGCCAACGGCGTCCCGCCAGCGCTCCCGCGCTACCTCGACGATCGGCCGCACGACGGGGCCGTCGACGACGAGCTGGAGATCGTGGACCGGATCGTAGGGCGTGCCGTCGGGGTGCCGGCGCAAGGGATCCTCGGCCTCGTGGCGTGTCGTGTCCCAGCGCTCCAGCGTCAGGTCCATCCCGCCGACGAAAGCAAGCGAATCGTCGATGATGACGAGCTTCTGGTGATGCGCGGCATGGAAGGGGTGATTGGTGTCCAGGCGCAGCTGGATGCGCGGATGGTCCCGCCATTCTTCACCTAGGATCAGGGGCAGCGCGGCGCCAGGCGCATGCACGGCGGCAAGGCTCCAGATGAGAATACGGACTTCGAGTTCCGGCCGTTCCTCCACCAGCGAGCGCAGAAGCTCCCCCAGTCGCGGCGCGTCGTCGCCGTCCTGGGGGCGCAGGCGTATGCGCGCGTCGAAATCCCAGCCGATGATGACGATCGAGCGCGTCGCCTTGCGCAGGACCTGTTCGAGCGTGGCGAAATAGGCTTCCGCGTCGATGAGCAGAGCGGCGCGCCGGGCGGTCTCGACGGCAAAGCAGTTTCTGCCGGGAATGAGGATGTTTCCGCTCTTGTGCGCCGCCCCCGCTGTCCCGGGCGCCTCTGGTTCGCTCTGCATGCCGGCCTGCCCTCTGTTTCGCGTCAATCGTCAGCGCGATCGTACACGCACAACGCACGGCTGAGGCTTTCGTTTCCTAGCTTGAATGGGAGCGCGGCGCCAACGGCGTGCGCCTGGCCTTGGTGCTGGGACGTTAGTCGGTCGTAGCGTGGGGCGGCATCTCATCCGGGTTCTCGATGCCCTCGGGCCAGAGAAAGAAGAACAGGGCCACCACGACGACCGCTACGACGATTGCGGCCACGATCACGTTTCTGGTCATCGGTCCTTCCCTGTTTTCCGCTTTGCGCCCGTTCTAGGGTAACAATCACGGGCGCTCGATGTTCCAAGCAGCCGTCGCGCGCGGACTATCGGCGGAGCATCTTCGCCGTTATCTTGCGGCGGATTCGACAAAGGGGAGCAGACATGACCGGATTGCCAATCGACCTCGACCCATCGGGCACCTTCGTCGGCCGCGTCCTGCGGCCGGAGCTTTCCGGCCCGTCGGTAGTGGTGCTGCGCGAAGGCGTGCTGGTGGATATTACCTCGCGCGCGCATCCGACGCTGAGCGCGCTCCTGGAGGAGGAGGATCCGGCCGCCGCGGCGAAGGCGGCGGAAGGCGAGACGATCGGGACGCTCGAGGCGATCGCCGCCAACAGCGAGGCGGGCCGGCAGGATCCCGCGCGCCCCTCACTGCTGGCGCCGTGCGACCTGCAGGTGATCAAGGCCTGCGGCGTGACCTTCGCGCAATCCATGGTCGAGCGGGTGATCGAGGAACAGGCCGAGGGCGACCCCGACAAGGCGGGCGCCATCCGTCGTCGCGTGATGGAACTCATCGGCACCAGTCTCACCGACATCAAGGCCGGCTCGCCCGAGGCGGCGCGCGTGAAGCAGGCGCTGATCGAGGAGGGCATGTGGAGCCAGTATCTGGAAGTGGGCATCGGCCCGGATGCCGAGGTCTTCACCAAGAGCCCGGTCCTGTCCTCGGTCGGCTGGGGCGCGGATATCGGCCTTCTGCCCGCCTCCACCTGGAACAATCCCGAGCCGGAGATCGTGCTCGCCGTCGACAGCAAGGGTCGCGTGAAGGGGGCCACCCTCGGCAATGACGTCAACCTGCGCGACCTGGAGGGCCGCTCGGCATTGCTGCTCGGCAAATCGAAAGACAACAACGCCTCCTGCTCCATCGGGCCGATGCTGCGGCTTTGGGACGATGGCTACAGCCTCGACAAGGTCCGCACGGCCGAGCTCGAACTGACCGTCACCGGGCCGGATGGCTTCGTGCTGCGCGGGCACAGCTCCATGGCCCGGATCAGCCGCGATCCGCTCGACCTCGTGGCCCAGACCATCGGCCGGCACCACCAGTATCCTGACGGCTTCGTGCTCTTCCTCGGCACACTGTTCGCGCCAACCCAGGACCGCGATGCGCCCGGCGAGGGTTTCACCCACAAGATCGGCGATGTGGTGGAGATCAGCGCCCCGGGGCTTGGCGTCCTCAGGAACCGCGTAAACCTTTCGACCGAGTGCCCACCCTGGGATTTCGGCATCGGCGCGCTGATGGGCAATCTGGCGAGCCGGGAGCTGCTTGGATGAACGCTCGGGCCGGGGCCCTGGCGCCGATCTACAGCCGCACCGTTTCCAGCACGCGCGCGAGAGCCGCGAAGTCCGGCCTGAGCGGTGTGCTTGCCGGGTTCGACTGGATCCAGCTAAGGTCCTTCAGCCCGTGCCCGGTGGCCACGGCGATTACGCGGTCGTCCGGGCGGACCAGGCCCTCATTGCGAAGCAGGTCCAGAGCCGCGATCGGCACGGCAGCGCTCGGCTCGGTCAGGATGCCCTCCGTTTCGGCGAGCGTTCGCGCGCCTTTCAGGATCGTTTGGTCATCGACCGCGACGGCCGCGCCGTCGAAGCGGCGGATCCAGTCGAGCGTATAGTCGCCGTCGCGCTCATAGCCTTCCAGCGTGTCGTTGAGAGCGGAGGCCACGGTCGTCTGGTGCGGCCAAGCGCGTATGGAATCCCCTTCCCGGTAGGCCCGGGCGATGGGGGCGCAGGCTTCGGCCTGGACAGCGATCGCGCGCGGCACGCGCTTGATGCGGCCGCGCGCGAGCAGGGTTTGAAACCCTTTCATGATACCCGCCAGAAGCGGCCCGCTGGAGATCGGCAGTAGCACCACATCGGCATCGATATGGGCGATTTCGAAGGCGATCGTCGCATAGGCGTCCACGCCGTAGGGATTGTGATAGGTCGTCGTCAGGTTCACCCAGCCGCGCTCGCGCGCCAGCCGGTCGGCCAGGCGGCAGCAGTCGCTGGTGCGGCCGTCGACCGGGATCAGTGTGGCGCC
>NZ_JBHSUM010000073.1:0-20727 GCF_042660605.1 Nitratireductor sp. GCM10026969 | reverse complement strand
CGGAGGTGGCCGAGGCGCTGGCGCGACGCTTGGCACCCGCGCCGCCGGAGCGGCGGGCGGCCCGTGTGACGATGCCAACGGTCTGGGGAATCGGATCACGCGATGCGGTCACCCTCGGACAACTGGGCGTCCTCCGGCATCACACGATCATCAAAGCGCCGAATGGCGACGTTCCGGAGACGGAGCCCGCGCCCATGACGATCGCGCAGCTTGTCCCGGGCCCGCAAGCCGTTTCGGCAAGCCAGGCGGGGCACCGGTTTGCCGAAGGCATTGGCAGATTGATCAGAAACCGCGCGCCGGCGAGCCTGTTCGCATGCGGTGGCGAAACCGCCAGTGCAGTCCTGGCGCGGCTCGATGTCACGCTGCTCGAGATCGTCGGGGAAATCTTGCCCGGGGTGCCGGTCTCGCGGGCTCTCGACGGGCTCCCCGGTCTCGATGTGATGACCAAATCGGGAGGCTTCGGGGCTGAAGATACGCTGCAGCGCCTGGCGGACCTGGCGGAGACGGCGGGCCGCTCACGGCCTTGCCCGGCAGAGGGTCCGGCAGCCATCGGATAAAGGGACAAGACGACATGAAGCCGCGCACGACACTTGCCGATCGCGTATATCACTCCCTGTTCAGTCGAATTTCGAACGGCGATTATCCGGCGAACCAGAAGCTGCCGCCGGAGAACGTTCTTGCGCAGGATTTCGGTGTGTCCCGCCCGGTGCTGCGCACCGCGCTGGAAAGATTGCGGGAGGAAGGGCTTGTCTATTCACGCCAGGGCGCGGGCAACTATGTGCGCGCACCCCTATCGAAACCCGTGGGCTTTGCACGCGTCGAAACCCTCGCCGATATCCAGCGCTGCTACGAATTCCGCCTGAACCTGGAGACCAAGGCCGCCGCACTCGCCGCCGAGCGCCACAATGCGGCCGCACTCGGCGACATCGAGGAAGCGCTCAAGCTGCTGCGGGCGGCGACCGGCTCCCTTCAGCATCGTGAGGATGCCGACTTCGCCTTTCATCTGGCAATCGCCAAGGCCTCCAACAACCAGTATTTCGAGACGACCCTGAGGGCGTTGCGGGAGCACGTCAACGTCGGCATGAAGCTGCACGGCCAGTCATTGATGACCGATGGCGCCAAGGGCCTGGAGGAAGTCCTACAGGAGCATACGGTGCTATTCGACGCCATCAGAAACAGGCGGACGGATGAAGCCGCCGGGCTGATGCAGATGCATCTCGAGCACTCGCGCGACCGGCTTTTTGGCGGCGGTCTCCTCGATTTGCGGATGACGTAGAAGCGGCCCTCCGCCTGGACGGACTGATCAGGAACGCCTCGCCGCCAGCTTGCCGGCATAGTCGAGCGCCGATTGCATATTGACGTGGTTGGCCTTGCCGGTGCCGGCGATGTCGAAGGCGGTGCCATGGTCGACCGAGGTGCGGTCGATCGGCAGCCCCAGCGAGACATTCACCGCCGTATCGAAAGCGATCAGCTTGATGGGAATGTGCCCCTGATCGTGATACTGCGCAACCACGAGATCGAAAGCGCCCTGATTGGCACGATAATAGACGGTATCAGCGGAAATCGGCCCGACGACGTCGATGCCCGCCTTGCGTGCCATCTCCACGCCCGGGGCGATCTGCAGGTCGTCCTCCCGGCCGAAAAGGCCGTTCTCGCCGCAATGCGGATTGATCCCGGCAACGGCGATGCGCGGCTTGTCGATCCCCATGCGCCTCAGATGCCTGTGCCCGATCCGCACGGTTTCGAACACCCGCTCGGGCGTTGCCCGCTCGATCGCATCACGCAATGAGACATGGGTGGAGACATGGACCACATTGAGCGTGGCGGAGGCGAGCAGCATCCAGGAACTCCTGCATCCGGTCAGGTGGGCCAGCATCCCCGTATGGCCGTCATAGTGATGGCCGGCGGAATTGAGCGCCTCCTTGTTGATCGGTGCAGTCACCATGCCGACGGCTTCGCCATCCAGGATCATCCGTACCGCCGTCTCGATATATCGAAACGACGCCTCGCCGCAGGCCGGCGACAGCACGCCGAATTCGCCCGGCAGCCCGTCGACGGGGATATGGCGAATGGCGAGCACTTCGCGCGGCCCTTCCTGGCCGTAATCGCGCAAGGGCAGATCCACCCCGCACGCAGCGCGGGCCCGCTCCATCGTGTCCCGATCCCCGATGAGCGCATATTGCGCGCGTGCGGCTCCATCAAGACCTGCCAACGCCTTGACGATCACCTCCGCGCCCACGCCCGAAGGGTCTCCCATGGTGATCAGGACGGGCTTGTCGCTCATGGCTGGTTCTCCGAACGAAGTGTCACGGTCTTCCCGCGATCGACCTCACCTGCAAGATCCACCCTGTTCACGCAGCGCCGGGGCAATTCATACCGCAGCAGACACGCAATGTCCTCGATTACCATGAGCCCCATATTCTCGACGGCCTCCCTGGTGTCGGCGCCCGAATGCGGGGTGAAGACGGCGCGCGGATGGGAAAAGATCCGATGGCGCGTGTCGGGCGGCTCCGTCGCGAAGGCATCGATGGCCACGCCCGAAAGCCTGTTGTGCTCAAGCGCATTGGCAACGGCATCGAGATCGATGACTTCGCCGCGGGCAAGGTTCAGGAGGCAGGCGCCGGTTTTCATCTTTCCGATCCTCTCCGCATCGATGAGGCCGGCGTTCTGCGTTCCCCCGACCACGTGCAGGGATACATAATCCGACCGGCCCAGCAAATCATCGAGTCCGACGATCTCAATCCCGTGCGCTATCGCGAACGCTGTGTCCGGATAGGGATCGGCGGCAAGAACCTGCATGCCGAGGGCGCGCGTAAGCGTTGCGAGCCGGCGGCCAATATTGCCCAGACCGACGATGCCGAGGGTCTTGCCGCCGAGTTGGGTGCCAACCTGCCTGTCCCAGCCGCCGGAGCGGACCGACGCATGGCCGGCGGGAATGTTTCGCGCCAGCGCG
The DNA here is from genome assembly GCF_042660605.1 of Nitratireductor sp. GCM10026969. Classification (NCBI taxonomy): domain Bacteria; kingdom Pseudomonadati; phylum Pseudomonadota; class Alphaproteobacteria; order Hyphomicrobiales; family Phyllobacteriaceae; genus Nitratireductor; species Nitratireductor sp. GCM10026969. Next base: position 17,774 of record NZ_JBHSUM010000073.1, on the reverse strand, counting down.
AACATCAGGCCGAGCGCCAGTTCGGCAACCGCATCGGCATTGGCGCCCGGCGTGTTCGTGACGGGCAGACCGCGCGCCGTGCAGGCGGCGATGTCGATATTGTCCAGGCCGACGCCGTGCTTGAGGACGCCCTTCAGCCGCGGTGCGTTACGGAGCGTCTCACTCGTGACGGGCACGAGCCCGACGACGAGGAAATCGGCCCTTTCGACCTGCCCTGCAAGTTCATCCGGCGGCAGCTTCGGATCGGCGCAGCGGATGAGTTGCCAACCCTTTTCGGCAAGCCGGCACGGCACCCGGCCATGCTTGCCGAAGCCGGGCGAGGTGGTCACGATCGTGGTCATGCCGGCAACAGGCCGTATTTGTTCAGGAGTTCGCGGATTTGCGCGTCCTGGGCGGGATCGGGCAGCAACGCCGGCTGGCGGCTGGCGCCGACGGAATGGTCCATAACCCAAAGGGCCCGCTTCACCAGCGCAGGCGGATAGCCGAGCGCGTAAAGATCGGAGCGGAAGTCGGCATATGTCTTCTGGGCTTTGGCGGCACCGGCGGCGTCCCCTTCGTTGAAGCACGAAACGATGCGCGCCAGCACCTCCGGCATGACGTTGCCGAGACCGGAGATGCAGCCCGCCGCGCCGTTTTGCAGCGCCCAATGGACGAGGTGATCCGGGCCGGAATAGACCGCGAAGTCGGGCACTTCGCGCCCCACGGCCATATAGGCTTCGAGCGTATCCTGCTTGCCGCCGGAATCCTTGATCCCGGCAATGTTGCCATGCCCGGCGAGGATACGCGCGGTCCCTGGCTCGATGTGGTTCTGCGTGCGAGCCGGAATATCGTAGAGATAGACGGGTGTCTCGACGGCATCGGCGACCGTCGTGAAGTGGCGGACCAGACCGTCCTGCTCGCAGGCGATGAAGAACGGCGTGATGACCGCAATCCCGTCGACGCCGATCCTGTCGAACGCGCGGGCCAGCATGACCGTTTCGAAGGTCGCCGGCATGCCCGCATTGACGATCACCTTGGCGCGTCCGGCCGCTTCGTCGACCACGGCCTCCGTGAGCTTCACCTTCTCATTGAAGGTCAGCGCCGAGAAATCACCATTCGTGCCCGCGCACATGATGTTGTTGCCGGCCGCGACCTGGCGGCGGACCTGGGCCCGCGTCGCCTGATAATTGATCGTCTCGTCCTCGTTGAAGCAGGTTACGAGGGCGACATAAGCAGATTTCTTCATCTGGTTTCCGTGTCTGGTTCCCGCTGCGCGCGACGGCGTGCCCGGGCATTCGCGATGAGGGGCCAGCCGAGCGAGAGAACGGTCAGCCCGAGGAAGAGCAGGGTCAAGGGGCTCGAGACGAAGGCAAGCACGTTATCATGCGTCTGCAAGAGCCCGCGGCGCAGATTCGCTTCCATCATCGGACCGAGGATCATGGCGATACAGAGCGCGGCCTGGCTGAAGCCGAACTTCTGCATGGCCCAGCCGAGAACCCCGAAACCCACCATGGTGTAGAGATCCACCGGATTGAGGTTGATCGCAAACGAACCGATGAAACAGAAGACCATGATCGCCACGGCAAGGACGTGCCGTGGAACGGCCAGCACGCGGCTGAACACCGGTATCAGGAGCATGCCGAAGATGAACATGAAAATCGTCGCGAGAAAGGTGCCGCCGAAAATCCCGACGATGATGTCCGGGTTGGTCTGGAACATGATCGGACCCGGCGCAAGCCCCTGGATCATCAGCCCGCCCATCAGCACCGCGGTCACGACGTCACCGGGAATGCCGAGCGCCAGAAGCGGTATGAGCGCGGCGGCGCAAACGGCATTGTTCGCCGATTCCGTTGCGGCGATGCCCGGCGCGTAGCCTGTGCCGAACTTCTCGGGCGTGGGCGAGGCGCGCCGCGTCTCGTTATAGGAGATCCAGGAGGCGGTGCCGGACCCCACGCCCGGCACGATGCCGATCAATGTGCCGATCAGGGAGCCGCGGACGAGCGCCCCGCGGCTTTCCCGCAGCTCCTGGCGGGAGGGCCAGCGCCCCTTGACCGGGTATATGGTGGCGTCTTCGCGCGCCATCCGCTCCATGAGCGCAAAGACCTCGGAAAGGGCGAACAGGCCGATCAGCGCCGGCGTGAAGGCGAAGCCGGACGCAAACCCCGAAATGCCGAAAGTATATCTGAGAACGCCGGAAATCGGATCCGCGCCGACACAGGCGATAAGAATGCCGAGCAGCCCCGATATCGCTCCCTTGAGCAGATCGCCCGAAAGCGAGGCGATGATGGTCAGCCCGAACAGGGCGAGCGCGAAATATTCAGGTGCGCCGAATTGGAGCGCGATTGCAGCGAGCTGCGGCGCCATCGCGGCAAGGACGACGGCGGCGACGAGCCCGCCCACCGTCGAGGCGATGGTGGCCATGCCAAGGGCCTTGCCCGCCTCTCCTTTCTGCGCCATCGGATAGCCGTCCAGCACCGTGGCCGCCGAGGCCGGTGTGCCCGGTGTGCGCAGCAGAATGGAAGAAACGCAGCCGCCGTAGATGCCGCCGATATAAATGCCGATCAGCATGTTCAGCCCCATGACGGGCTGCATGCTGAAGGTGAGCGGAATGAGCAGGGCAACGCCCATCGTCGCCGTGAGCCCCGGCAGCGCGCCGATGATGAGGCCGCCCAGCGTGCCGAGCGCAATGGCCCACAGCACGTCGAACTGAAACAACGGGGCGAGATATGCGATTGTCTCCATGACCGGGCCGATCACTGCCTTGCACAAAGGAAAAGAGGCCGGGAGGTCTGCCCCGGCCCCTTGCGGCGGAGAGGACTACTTGTTCTGGCCATACATGCCGAGATCCTTGAGGACCTTCTCGGCCATCTGGCTGTCTTTGCGTGCACGCGCCGCGAAGGTCTCGGCGTCTTCATAGACGACGAATTCGCCCATGTCGGTCATGTTCGCCACGAATTCCTCGTCATTGGCGACCGCTTCGACCGCATCGCGGAGGAACTGGAGATTCTCCTCGGGGATTCCCTTCGGCGCAATGATTCCCTTCCAGGACGACCAGGTGAAATCGATCCCGTTCTCGACGGCGGTCGGCGTGTCCGGGAACAGATCGATGCGCTCGGGTTCCATGACGAAAATCGGCGTCATATTCCCCGCCTCGGATTGCTCCAGCGCCTCCGCCGGCGAGGCGACCATCGCGTCGATGTGGCCGCCGACGCAGGCCGTGCGGGCATCCGAGGAGCCGTTGTAGGGGACGTTCTCGATTTCGATCCCGGCGGCATCGGCAAAGGCCTGCGCGGAAACGTGATTGGCACCGCCCGCGCCCGAGTTGCCGATCTGCGGCGGCGTGCCCTTGGCATATTCGATGAAGGAACCGAAATCGGAGAACGGTGCGTCCTTGCAGGCGACGAGAACCTGGAGACTGCGCGCAAAAAGACCGACGAACGCGACGTCGTCGATGGTGTAGTCGGTCCCGCCGAGATGCGGCAGGATCGCGAGCGGCCCCTGCGCGCCGGAACCGAGCGTGTAACCGTCCGGGCGTGCATTAAGCGCGGCGGACGTGCCGATCGAGCCGCCGCCGCCGGGCTGGTTCCGCACGACGAACTCGGCGCCCTCGTAAAGGCGCTCGAACGTATCGGCGAATATGCGCAGCGAAAGGTCCGTGCTGCCGCCGGCCGAATAGGGAACGATTGCCTGAATCGGACGCTCGGGGAAATCCTGCGCGACAGCCGGTGTGACGAGCGCCGCCAGAGCGATGCCGAGAATAACGTTCTTCATGGTGATCTCCTCCTTTTCGAGTTGCAGCCTGCCGACGCGGTGCGCCCTACGGCAGCCAGACATTCAGCAGTTCGGTGAATCCGTAATAGACCGCCACCGTTATGAACGCGGGCAGCACCACCAGCACCCAGAGGCGCCGCTCTCCGAACAGAAGCAGGCCCGCGACGAAGGCGGCGAGCGTGGACGGGATGTAGCCGACCCGCATGAAGGCGGCCGCATAGGCCACCATCAGGACTGCAAAGAGCCCCATGCGAAACACAGTGCCGCGACCGGGAAAGACGATCGGCTCCTCGGGATTGCCCGTGCGATACCGCAGCACCGCACGCGCCATGAGTGCCACCGCGAGCAGAGCAATCAGCCCGATGACCAGCCACGGAACGAATGCAGGCCCGGCGGCCGTGCCGCTCGGCGCAGCGCTGACATACAGCGTTCGCCACGCCGCGAAGCCGCAGAAGGCCAGAACGATCAAGCCGATGACGACGTCACTCTTGCGTGAATCTGTCCCGCTCATGGGTTCCCTTCGATGGCGGCCGGTCCTGGCCGCGTTATTTCCTGGTCTCCGGCAGAATGCACGGCTTCTGGTCATCTTGTCAATTGTTAAAGATATCCTATGCAAAACACTTCCGATGGGATGAAGACCATGCATCGACCGGATGTTCAGAGGCTGGAATATTTCTGATGTAAAAACAATGGTTTGTGTTGAAAGTCCGCTTACCCTGTTCATAGTTACTGGTACGAACTCACCGCCACCACCGAGGAGAACGGCACCCTGTAACGGGTTGACAAATTTTCATCAACATAGGAGCTTCACCATCGAAAACCGTGCAGACTGACACTACGCCTGTTACCTCTTAACGACTTCGGCGGTGGCCGTGTGTCGAGCATTACGTGTGTGCACGATCGAGACCGAGCGGAGATCGCCATGCTTGAGCTTACCCATCCCGTCGCACTGCAATGGCCACCCCTGGTGCATTTCGGCATCGGTACGCTCGCCAGGCTCGGTGAGTGGGTCGACCGTCGGGGATATGCGCGCCCCGTCGTCATAGCGGACCCGGTTAACGCCGGGCGCGTCGATCACCTGGGTCTGGGAAAGGTCCGCTGCTTCGGCGACGTCACGTCCGAACCCGACACCGCCATGCTGGATAAGGCCCTGCTGGTCGCCGACGGGGCGGATCTCGTCATCGGTTTCGGCGGTGGCTCGGCGATGGATCTCGCCAAGCTGGTCTCGATCATGGCCGGTCAGAACGTCTCTTTTCGGGACGTTTCCGGCCTCGATCGCGCCCCCGTCCGCAGGATCGGCCTCGCACAGGTTCCGACGACGGCCGGGACCGGATCGGAGGTCGGCGCGCGCGCGCTGATCACCGATCCGGAGACGCACAGCAAGATCGCCACGGAAAGCATCCACATGCTGGCGGACATCGCCGTCATCGATCCCGTCCTGACCGAAAGCGTTCCGCCGATGGTGACGGCCGCGACCGGCATCGACGCCATGGCCCACTGCATCGAGGCCTACACGTCAAAGCGGGCGCACCCGATCATCGACACCTATGCGCTGCAGGGAATCAGGCTTGCCGGCAGATACCTGAAAAGGGCGGTCGAAGACGGGGCCGACAAGCAAGCACGGGCGGCCCTGGCGCTTGCCGCACTCTATGGCGGGGTATGTCTGGGGCCCGTCAACACGACAGCCGGCCATGCGGTCTCCTATCCGCTGGGCACCCGGCACGGCCTGGCGCATGGCATCGCCAACGCGTTGATGTTCCCCCATGTTCTGGCCGCCAATGCGCCGGCCGTTCCGCAAAAGACGAACGAAATATGCGTGGCGCTGGGGTTTTCGGCGGACGACCAGGCCGAAATCCTGTCGGGCGCCGCGGCGTTCTGCGCGGCACTCGGACTGGACATGCGGCTCAGGGCACATGGAGTACCTGAAGATGACCTGGAGGTCATGGCAAAGGACGCGCACGCAATCCGCCGCCTTCTGGACTGGAACCCCGTGGACCTTTCCGTGCGCGATATCCTTGCGCTGTACCAGAACGCCTGGTGATCGCAAAGCCTGCGTACAACCGCGCAGCCCATCCCAAGTCCCTGACAGCCTTAGAATCCAGACGGGAAACAAGCACTTCCAGAGCTGCCTTTCAGGAAGCGGGCTTATCGCTTAGGCTCCAACGCGATTCAACCGCAGCGCGACGGATTCGGCGCACCGAGCGTGAATGAGGATCGCACCCGCTATGGCAAACGAGGAAAATGAAAGCTTTGCCGTTATCGGACTGGGCACCTTCGGCGCGACGATAGCGCGCGAGCTTGCGCGCTTCGGCAACCATGTGCTCGGCATCGACATCGAAGAGAAGAACGTCAGCAGGCTGGCCGACGAGGTGGCCGAGGCGATCATCGCCGACGGTCGCGACGAGGAGGCCCTGCGCGAGGCGGGCGTCGGCAGCTACGATGTCGCGGTGATCGCCATCGGCGAAGACCTGGAAGCCAACATCCTGTGCACCATGAACGTGAAGGTGCTCGGCGTGAAGACCGTCTGGGTCAAGGCGCTGAGCCGCACCCACCACCGCATCCTGATCAAGATGGGCGCCGATCGGGTCATCCTGCCCGAGCAGGAAGTCGGGCAGCACATTGCCCAGATGTTGCACAACCCGCTCGTGCACGACTATGTGAGCCTGGGCAACGGCTTCCACGTCGTGGATTTCCGGGTTCCCGAAGACCTCGACGGAAAGCGGCTGGCGGATGTCGAACTTTCCGACAAGTTCGACATCCGCTGCCTGGGCCTGATGCGCGGCAGCAACTTTCTTGCCGGTGACGCCGGCGTGGAGCTGGCGACAGACGACAAGCTTCTCCTGCTCGGCCGGCGCAAGGACCTGCGACGCTTCGGCGACAGTCTTTGAGACCATGATGCGCTTGCCGAGGCTGCCGTCCATATCCGGTCGCAGGGTCAAGATCCCGCCGCCGGCGGTGCTCGCCCTGCTCTATCTCGCCCTGATCGTCCTCGGTGCGATGCTCCTCAAGCTGCCGTTCTCGACGGCGCTGCCGCTTGGCTGGAGCGATGCGTTCTTCACCGCGACATCCGCGATCACGGTGACCGGCCTGACGGTGGCCGATACCGGGACGGTGTTCAGCCCGTTCGGGCAGGCCGTCATCCTCCTCCTCATCCAGCTCGGCGGCCTCGGCCTGATGACCTTCGCCGCGTTGGTGCTGTCCATGCTCGGCCTGCCCATCGGCATCGCCCACACGATCTATCTGCGTGAGGACCTCAACCAGACCTCGGTGCCCGACCTTCTGCGGCTGGTGAAGGTCATTCTCCGTGTCGTGCTTCTTTGCGAGCTCGCGGGGGCCGTCTTGCTCGCCTTCGTCTTCGTCCCGGAGTTCGGCTGGCTGCCTGGGTTGTGGCACGCGGTCTTCCATGCCGTCTCCGCATTCAACAACGCAGGCTTCGCGCTCTTCCCCGACAGCCTGTCGCGCTGGGCGACCGATCCTCTGGTGAACCTCACCGTGCCGGCGCTCTTCATCGTCGGCGGCATCGGATTCAGCGTCCTTTCCGATCTCTACCGCAAACGGCAATGGCGCGCGTTTTCCTTGCACACGAAGCTGATGCTCAGCGGGACCGCAGCACTGATTCTCTGGTCCGTCGCGGTCTTCGTCGCCCTCGAATGGAACAATCCGCTCACGCTAGGCGCGTTCCCGGGGATCATCGACAAGCTCACGGTCGGGTGGTTCCAGGCCGTGACCACGCGCACCGCGGGTTTCAACACGACCGACATCGCGGCAATTCACGACAGCACCGCCTTGATGTTCATGCTGCTGATGGTCATCGGCGGCGGCAGCACATCGACCGCCGGCGGCATCAAGGTCACCACCTTCATCGTCCTTCTTCTGGCCGTCGTCGCCTTCTTCAAGCGCCGGTCGACCTTGCGCGCCTTCGGCCGCAGCCTTGGGGTCGAGGAGGTGCTGAAGGTGCTGGCACTGGCGATGCTCAGCCTGATGGCGCTGATGACCGGTCTGTTCATCATCATGCTGTCCCATGACGGACATTTCCTCGACCTCGCCTTCGAGGTCACCTCCGCCTTCGGCACGGTCGGGCTGTCGCGCGGCGCAACCAGCGAGCTGGATGATCTGGGCCGAGCGGTTATCATGGTGCTCATGTTCATCGGCCGGATCGGGCCTTTGACGCTCGGCTTCTTCCTGGCGACACGCGTGCCGCCGCGGATTCGCTATCCCTCCGGCCGCATTTATCTGGGATGACGGGATAGAAGCCATGCACGACATCGCCCTCAAGATCGCCCTGATCGGTGCGGCGGGCATGGCCGCCCAATGGCTCGCATGGCGGCCTTTCGGAAGACGCGCATCACGCGATCGACCCGAAGCGGTTTTCGGCACTGGTCGCCCGTGACGGACAACGATGCCTACAATTCACTCGCGTGCACCGATTTCGGTCCCGAGCTCGGCCGCTCGGCCGCTCGGCCGCATCGTCAGCTTCGCGCCGGAGAAGGAACGGCGCAATGGCGAGGCCGGCCGCAATGCCGACACGGCGAAGACCGCAAAGGCGGACCGGAAACCGGAATAGCGCCATGGTTCGATCTTCCCGCCGCGGCTGATGCCATCGGAACCGGCCCATTGCGTCGCACGCCTAAGGCGCCCGAAAGCGCCTGTAGCTCACGAAAGCCCGGTCTAGGATCAGCATCACGATCAGAGACGCCCCGACGAGCGGAAAGATCAGGCCGCCGACGGCAAGGATTGCCAGGAGCCCGCGAAACGCTCTTCCGTCGTTCGGCAGCGGCGGGATACCGAGTGCACCCTTCGGTCGCCGCTTCCACCACATGACGGTCGCCGAAACCGACAGCGCCACGATGGCGACGCAAGCGGCGAGCAGCACCAGTTGGTTGGCGAGACCGAATTCCTGCCCGAGATGGACGTTGATGCCCCATTCCAGCCATTTGCCGAGCGGACCGTAGTCGGCAAAGCCAATATCGATCAGCGGCTTGCCGCTATACTGGTCGAGGTGGACGACGCGCTGCTGGCCGAGATCGTCGGGATAGACGGACGCGGTGTAGACACCGGTAGACGTTGCCGGAACGCCGACGGCATAGCCGCGATGCAGCCCCAGCCCGTCGAAGATCGCCACGGCCCGGTCGAGGCCGATCGATTCGGTGTCTGGCCCGCTGTTCGTCGACATCGGCATCTTTGCCTGTTCCAGCGACCAGCTCGTCTCGCCGACTTGCTTCAACGGCACTTGCGACATCGGCACATCGACCCGCACGCCGGCCGGGTAGCCGAAGTTGTGGCCATTCGCCCATTGGTTCACCTTGGCGCCCCAGACGATCGACCAGGGCATCCCGGTGACCGCGAGAAAGACGATGAAGGCGCCCACAAAGATGCCGGTAACCGCATGAAGGTCGCGCCAGAACATCCGCCGCTTCGGCGTGCTGCGGACACTCACGACCCCACCGGTCTGCCTGCGCGGCCACCATAGATAAACGCCGGTGCCGACGAGCAGGATAGACCAGCCGCCGGCAATCTCGAGCAGCCCGTTCGCGATCGGCCCGAAATAGGCGAGGCTGTGGATCCGCCGCACGACCCACATGACGGTGCCGCGGTCGGGGAGCGAACCCAGCACCTTACCCGTGGAAGGGTTCACATAGACGGCACGGCGCTCCCCGGCGTCGGTTTCGACCGTGATTTCGGCCGAAAGACCGGGCCCGGCCGGATCGGTGTACTTGGCCGCCGTGCCCGGATATGCGGACAGAGCGGCCGCCACCATGGCGGACGGCTCGACCCGCCCAAGGTCCTCCTGGATCTGGACGCGTTTCAGATCGGCGTGAACGATCGCATCGATCTCGTCGCGGAAGAGATAGAGCGCGCCCGTGACGGCGAGGATCATCAGGAAGGATAGGACGAACAGGCCGGCATAGAAATGCCAGCGCCAGACGGCGCGATAAAGATCGGACGAGGGATACGCGCGTGCGGTATCGCCCACCCGGCCCAGGGTGGTATCGGTCATTGTCGAGATCTCCGGGCGGCTTCAGGCGTCGGCCACGAGGCGTTTCAGCTTGGCGAGCATCGTGTCCGGATCCTCGCCATAGCCCAGAGTGCCGAAGAAGCCTCCCTCCGCATCCATAAGATAGACCGAGGCGGTGTGATTGATGGTGTAGTCACCGCCATCCTCGGTCGGGACGCGCTCATAGAAGACCTTGTAAGCCTCGGTGACCGCCTCGATCTCCTCCTTCGTGCCGGAAAAGCCGCGGATGCGACCGTCGAAGGCCTGCAGATAGTCTTGCAGCTCCTGCGGCCCGTCGCGCTCCCAGTCGACCGAGACGAACACCCAGTTCATCTTGTCCGCCTCCGGTCCGAGCCGGTCGATCAGGCCCGACAGCTCAAAAAGGGTCGTCGGGCAGACATCGGGGCAGAAGGTGAAGCCGAAGAAGATGGCGCTCGGCTTGCCGTGGAGATCGGCTTCCGTGACGCGCGCCCCGGTTTCGTCCGTCAACGCAAAGGGCCCGCCGATATCGGCGACCCCCGTTTGCTGAACACCGTTCGGTGCATTGCTCACCACAAGCATCGTGAAGACGGCAAGGGTGGCGGCGACGGCGAAAACGGCGCCGACGAGAACAGCGATCATGCGCCTGTGCATCAGTGCCCTCCCTCGTGCTCGTGTTCGTACCCATGGCTACTCCCGTGCTCGTGCCCCTGGGCGTGCTCCGGTCCCGGGGAACCGGGCGGGGCGACGGTCATCTCCACGTCGATGGAGCCTGCCTTTTCAAAGTCGAGCGTAACGGGGACCGGCTTGCCCTGCTCGATCGGGCCGATGAGATCCAAGAACATGACGTGGAGGGCGCCGGGCTTGAGCTCGACGGTTTCGCCAGCGGGAATCTCGACGCCGTCGGGTACCGGCCGCATCTTCATGACGTCATCGGTCACGGTCATTTCGTGAATCTCGACCCGGTCGGCAATCGGTGATGCCGCGCTCACCAGTCGGTCAGGCGTGTCGCCTTCATTGGTGATGGTGAGAAAACCACCGCCGGTACTGGCGCCAGGTGGCGTCGCCCGAGCCCAGGGCTGGCCGATTTCAAGTTTGCCGAGCGTATAGTCGTCGGCGAGCGCGGGGATGGCGCCGAGCAGAAGAGCGGCTGCAAAAAGCTGCGGAAGGATTCGCATTTCAATCTCCATTGTACAAGAACGTGACCGCGCACACGAAGGAGCGCATGCCGGTCGTTTCAGTTCAGAGTCGGATGGAGATGGGCGGTGGTGCGCGAGCTTCGGGCAGCAGCCCGAGGATACTTGGCAGGGGTGGCGCATGCCTGGTTGGGAAATAAAGCCGCGGCCCGGCTTCGGCGATGAAAGCGGGACCGAGATCGGCCGTCGGCAATATCGGCGCGAAAGACGCGGCGGCATGGCACAACGCGGCACAGCACTGGTGCGCCGCGCGCTCCAGCGGCTGGTCGACATTGTCTTCCGTGCCGGGAACCGCGCCGGTCAGGGAGCAGATGACGAAAGTCGATCCGGGCTGCGGACCCGCCAGAGCCCCTTGCGCATAGGCACTGACGAGGCCCTGAAGCAGCATCACATAGGCAACCAGGACGGTCAGGATGCCTGCCGTCAGTCGGTCACCCAGGATGTGCCGCATCGATTTCATATGCTATCGATGACACAATTCCGCCCTCAGGTCACTGCGGCGAAATGGATTATGCCGGCCGTCCGTTGCGGTCGATGCCGCCGGAGCGGTCTGATGGCCAGATCTCCTTGAGAAGGCGAAGCGCATCGTGGTTCGCCGCATGCGCATTGCACGCAGATGCAGTATCTCTCATCCGCCGCGTTGCCGCATTTGGTTGAACATACCCCGATAGCCGGTTCCAGGCGGCAGGCACGAACGTGGCGGCAGATGGCCTCTCTGTGGCGCTCAGATGCCAGCGGCGATCTCAGCCTGGCCGATTTCGAGCAGTACGTGAACGTGCGGGGCGAAGGAACGCCACACGTCCAGGCGGAAGGCGTCGGGACCGTCACGCCAAAGCACTGCTTGTACGCCGTCGAACACCGTGCGCACCGCCCGGCCCGGTTTCAGCTTCTCAAGGTCTCGCGGACAGCCGATGGACAAGAGCGTTATCGCCTCGGGCCCGCTGATCTTGAAGGAGCGCTCGCGGTCGCTGATATCGGTCAGGCTGTGGGGCACGCGCGGATAGATTCTCGCCGTTCCGGTCAGCACATCCTCGCGCGCCTCCTCCGGCACGATGACGACCCATTCGTCGGGGCCGAGGCACACCGCCGTCCGGCCGCCGGCCTGGGTGCAATCGCCAATTCTTGCAGGAAGTTCGAGGCCCAGGGCGGTCGAGATCGCCGCCGCCTCGGAGGTCCCTGCCCGCAACGAGAAGCGCGCGACGGGCTCGAGCTCTTCGATTTCAACGAGCGGCACTTGTGCGGCCTCAAGGGGTACGTCGCGATGCGCGATGGTCATGTGCCGGTCCTTTCCTCAGACTTTCAACCGCTCGCCGTCGGGATCGTAGAAGACGGTGGAAGCGATCCGGGCGCGATGAACTCCTTCGGGCATGGGCACGTGGATCTCCTGTCCCGCAAGCGCGCGCCCGTTCTCGATCAGCGCCAGAGCGATGGACCGGCCGAGCGCGGCACTGTGGTAGGACGAGGTGACATGGCCGATCATCTTCATCGGCTTGGGCTGGTTCGGGTCGGCCACGATCTGCGCCCCCTCCTCCAGGCGCACCGCGCCATCCTCCGTGAGGAGCCCGACGAGTTGCTTGCGGCCTTCGGCCACGAGATCGGGACGCTTGAGCGAGCGCATGCCCACGAAGTCCGGCTTCTTCTTGCCCACGGCCCAGTCCATTCCCGCATCGCCCGGAGTCACCGTGCCGTCGGTGTCCTGACCGATGATGATGAAGCCCTTCTCGGCGCGCAGGACGTGCATGGTCTCCGTGCCGTAGGGGCAGATGTCGTAGGCCGCGCCCTTCTCCATCAAGAGTTCCCACAGCTGCCGGCCGTAGCGGGCAGGCACATTGACCTCGAAGCCGAGCTCGCCCGTGAAGCTCAACCGGAAGAGCCGTGCGGGGAAGCCGGCCACCTTGCACTCGGCGACCGACATGTGCGGGAAGGCGTCGGCCGAGATATCGAGTCCTTCGACCAGCGGTTCGAGCACCTTGCGGGCGTTGGGGCCGTTCAGGGCGATCACCGCCCAGTGTTCGGTGGTGGAGGTCAGCCAGACCTTCAGGTCCGGCCACTCGGTCTGCAGATAGTCCTCCATCATGTTGAGAACGCGCGCGGCACCGCCCGTGGTGGTGGTGACGTGGAAGAGATCGTCCGACAGCCGCCCGATCACGCCGTCGTCGCGGATGAAACCATCCTCGCCCAGAAGCAGCCCGTAGCGGCAACGGCCCGGCGCGAGCTTGGTCCAGGGGTTGGTGTACATGCGGTTCATGAATTCCACCGCATCCGGCCCCGCGACCTCGATCTTGCCGAGCGTGGAAGCATCGAAGATGCCGATGGAATTGCGGGTCGCCAGACACTCGCGGGCGACCGCCGCGTCCATGTCCTCGCCCGCTTGCGGGAAATACCAGGCGCGGCGCCATTGCGCGACGGGTTCGAACACCGCGCCGTGTTCCTCCGCCCAGGCATCGATCGGCGTCTTGCGCGTCACCTCGAAGTGGGCGCCGCGATGATAGCCGGCAAAGGCACCGAAGGTGGTCGGCGTGTAAGGCGGACGGAACGTCGTCAGCCCCACCTGTGGCGGCGCCTTGCCCACCGCGTCCGAGGCGATCATCAGGCCGTTGATGTTCGACATCTTGCCCTGGTCCGTCGCCATGCCGGTGGTCGTATAGCGCTTGACGTGCTCGATGGATTTCATCCCCTCGCGCACGGCCAGACGGATGTCCTTGGCGGTCACATCGTTCTGGAAATCGACGAAGGCGCGGGCGCGGCCGGGCTTGCGGTCGCTCGGCAGTTCCTTGTGGCTCTCGCCGGTGCCGGGGCGGTCGCCTTCCACTGCAAAGGTGCTCGCCGTCGCCGACAGGCTCAGGGCCTCGGCCGCCGCGACGCCGGCGACATCGCCGTCGCCCAGCACCGCCTCAAAGCCCCACAGGCCACGGCCGGCCCCTGTGATATGGCACGCCTCGGTCTTGCGGTCGGGCAGGAAGGTGCGGCTTTCCTCATCCCATTTCAGCGTGCCCTTGGTGTGCGAGAAGAGATGCAGAGAAGGCGTCCAGCCGCCGCACACAAGCAAGCAGTCGCAACCGAGAGTGCGCGCCGCGCCGACCGTGCCATCCCGCACCGGATTCACCCGGACGGACTTCACCCGCAGCCGGCCCGTGGTACCGGTGACGGTGTGGGCCGTCAGCACCTCGATCCCCCGCCTCCGGGCTTCCTCCTGCAAATCCGCCCGCACGTCACCGCGCGTATCCACGATGGCGGCAACCCTCGTGCCCGCGTCGGCCAGGTCGAAGGCGGCATACCAGGCGCTATCATGCGCGGTGGCGACCACTGCGCGGTCGCCGACGCGAACGCCGTAGCGGTGGAGATAGGTCTGCGCCGCACCCGCCAGCATCACGCCCGGCCGGTCGTTGCCGTCGAAGACCAGGGGCTTCTCCAGCGCGCCCTGCGCAAGCACCACCTGCCCCGCGCGCACCCGCCACATCCGCTCGCGCGGAACGTCCCTGGGCAACTCGTCCAGATGGTCGGTGAGCTTCTCGCACAGCGCCACCATGTTCTGGTGGTAGTAGCCGATGGCCGTCGTCCGCGTCATTAAACGCACGCCCAGGGCGCGAAGCTCGGAAAGCCTTTCCTCGAGCCACTCCCAGGCCGCACTTCCGTCGATGCGCAATTGGGGATCGGACAGGAGCGAGCCGCCCATCTCCGCGTTTTCATCGACCAGCACCACCTTCGCGCCGGCCTTGGCCGCCGCACGTGCCGCGGCGATGCCCGACGGACCCGCGCCAATCACCAGGACATCGGTGTGCAGGTAGCGCGAGGCGTAAGCGTCCGGATCTTCCTCGCGCGGCGCCTTGCCCAGGCCTGCGGCGGAGCGGATGAAAGGCTCGTAAACCTTCTCCCAGAAGCTGCGGGGCCACATGAAGGTTTTGTAGTAGAAGCCCGCCGAAAACAGCATGTAGAGCCGGTCGTTGACCGCGCCCAGGTCGAATTTCAGGTTCGGAACCCTGTTCTGGCTTTCGGCCACGAGGCCGGCGCGCAGCTCCTGCACCGTCGCACGGGTATTGGGTTCATACCGGCCCGCACCGCGCGACACGCCGACGAGCGCATTCGGCTCCTCCGATCCGGCGGTGACGGGGCCGCGCGGGCGGTGATACTTGAACGACCGGCCCATCAGATGGACGCCATTGGCAAGCAGGGCGGAGGCGACCGTGTCGCCCCGAAACCCCGTATAGGTCACGCCGTCGAATGTGAAGCGGACGGGCTCGGCGCGGTTCACGCGCCCCCTGCCCTCGACGCGATAGGCGCTCATTCCGCAGCCTCCTTCCCGCCCAGGTCAGGCCGCGGCTCACCCGCCTTGTAGGTCGTGACAAACTTGTCGCTGACGGTGTCGCGCGCCGCGTTGAAAAAGCGCCCGCACCCATGCACATGACGCCAGCGCTCGAAATGCACGCCCTTCACATTCGAGCGGATGAAGAGGTAGTCGCGCCATTCCTCGTCCGACAGGGCCGAGGGGTCGGCCGGGCGGTCGATATGCGCCTCGCCCGCATAGGCGAACTCCAGTTCGGGAAGGTCTTCTTCGCAGTAGGGGCAATGGATCAGGAGCATCGCGCTTCTCCCTAATGCGCCACGGCCGCGGCGGCCGCTTCATCGATCAGCCTTCCGGTGGTGAAGCGCTCCAGCGTGAAGGGTGCGTTGACCGGGTGCGGCTCGTCCTTGGCCACGGTCCAGGCCAGCGTGTGCGCCGCACCCGGCGTGGCCTTGAATCCGCCGGTGCCCCAGCCGCAATTGACGTAAAGGCCCTTCACCGGTGTCTTGCCGAGGATCGCCGACCGGTCGGGCGTCACATCCACGATGCCCGCCCATTTGCGCAGCATGCGCATGCGCGTGAAGATCGGAAACACCTCGCAGATGGCGGCGACGGTGTGCTCTATCAGCGGCAGGCCGCCGCGCTGCGAATAACTGGTGTACTGGTCGGTCCCCGATCCGATCACAAGTTCGCCCTTGTCGGACTGGCTGATATAGGCGTGAACGGTGTTCGACATCACGACGCAGGGGAAGACGGGCTTGACCGGCTCGCTGACCAGCGCCTGAAGCGGATAGCTTTCCAGCGGCATCCGCACACCGGCGCTTTCCATCACCACGCTGGTGTGACCGGCCGCCGACACCGCCACTTTCTTCGCGCGGATGAATCCCCTGGCGGTTTCGACGCCCTCGACCGCACCGTCCGCCCCGCGCCGGATCGCCGTGACGGGGCAATTCTGGATGATGTCCACCCCGCGCAACGACGCGGCGCGGGCATAGCCCCAGGCCACCGCGTCGTGGCGGGCGGTTCCGGCGCGCTTTTGCAATGCCGCGCCCATTACCGGATAGCGCGCGTTCTTCGAGATGTTGAGCGGCGGGCAGAAGGCCTTGGCCTCCTCCGCCGTCAGCCAGCGATTGTCGACGCCGTTCAGCCGGTTGGCATGAATGTGGCGCTGAAAGCTTTGAACGTCGTGCACGTTGTGCGCCAGCATCATCACGCCCCGGCGCGAGTACATGACGTTGTAGTTCAGTTCCTGGCTGAGGTTTTCCCAAAGGTCGAGCGCGTGGTCGTAGAGCCGCGCGCTTTCGTCATAGAGATAGTTCGAGCGGATGATCGTGGTGTTGCGCCCCGTGTTCCCGCCCCCGAGCCAGCCCTTGTCGATCACCGCGACATTGGTGATCCCATGCTCCTTCGCCAGGTAGTAGGCCGCGCCGAGACCGTGCCCGCCGGCGCCCACGATGACGACGTCATATTCCTTCTTCGGCTCCGAATCGGGCCACTGCTCGCTCCAGCCGGTGTTTCCGGTGAGGGCATTTTTCAGAAGTGACAGGGCGGAGAATCGCGTCATGGAACCTTCCTTGCGGCAGGATCGGCCATCTGGACGAATCTCGCAGAAAAGGACTACGAGGTACTGGATAATTGCGTCAAAGCAGCGTTATGATCGCGCCATGCAGGAACGCCTCGACACCCCGCGCCCCGACAACCGTCCCCGCCTGCGCATCGGCTTCGTGCTGGCGCGCAGGTTCACGCTGTCGGCGTTCGCCAATTTCGTTGACGTATTGCGCCTTGCCGCCGACGAAGGCGACCGCTCGCGCCCGATCCACTGCAGCTGGAAGGTGCTCTCGGCCACAATGAACCCGGTCGCATCGAGTTGCGGCGTGGCCGTCACCCCGGACGAGCGGCTGGGCGATCCGACACGCTTCGACTACATCGTCGTCGTGGGCGGACTGATCGACGAGATCGAGAAGCTTAACCCGGAATATGTGGTTTTCCTGCGCCACGCCGCAGAGGCGGGCGTGCCTCTCGTGGGTGTGTGCACCGGTGCATTCATCCTTCACCGTGCGGGTCTGATGCAGGATTACCGCTGCTGCGTGAGCTGGTTCCACCACGACGACTTTCTGGAGCAGTTCGACGGCCTCGTTCCGGTCTCGGACCAGATCTTCGTCGTGGACCGCGAGCGGCTCACCTGTTCCGGCGGAGCGAGTTCCGCGCATCTCGCCGCCTTTCTGGTGGACCGGCACATCGGGCGCTCCGCCGCGCGCAAGAGCCTGCACATCATGATCATCGATGAGGCGATGGCGGCTGAGGACCCGCAGCCCGGATTGCCGCTGGAATTGAAAACGCGCGATGCGCTGGTGCGCAAGGCACTGTCGCACATGCAACAAAACCTCGACAGTCCGCCGCCTGTCGCGGTCGTCGCGGCGCGGCTCGGCGTGAGCCGCCGCAAGCTCGAGCGCCATTTCCGCAATGCGCTGGGGCTGACCCCGGGCGAGGCGTTTCTGCGGATGCGCCTGTCGCAGGCCCGCTTCCTGCTCGGCGGATCGAACAGGTCGGTGACGGAGATCGCGGCTGCAAC
>NZ_JBHSUM010000072.1:0-21025 GCF_042660605.1 Nitratireductor sp. GCM10026969 | reverse complement strand
CCGGCCCGGGCTGCGCGGCAGGTCGGGCCCGGCAAGGCCCGCCGCGACGTCCTCGGCGCTTCCCGACAGGTTGAAGTCGACCTGACGGCCGGTGGTGTCGTCGAAGACAAGGATGTTCTCTTCCCGCCCATCCCGTTTCAAGGTCAGCGCAACGTCGAGCCGCGTGCCGGCGGCGACACGCCGTTCGCCCTCGAATGCGGTGCAGGTCGTTTCCCGGTCGCTGGATGGCATCTCCGTCTCCTTTGTTTCCCCAATTATACCCGGGTGAAATATGGCGGCAATATTGCCCGGGTAAAAATCGATTCCGCGCCGCGCGATCCTGTGCTACGCGGAGGCGGTTGAGCGACGGAGGATCGCATGAAGGAACTCCTTCTCCTGCGCCATGCGAAGTCGAGCTGGGACGATCCGTCCCTGGACGATTTCGACCGCCCGCTGGCACCGCGCGGGCGCAAGGCGGCGCCGCTGATGGGCAGGACCATGGCCACGCGTGGCTGGGTGCCGGACCGTGTTCTGGTCTCGGCCGCGCTGCGCACCCGCCAGACTTGGCGGCGGGTCGCGCCGGCGCTGGGAGAGGGGGTGCCGCAGGCCGAACACGACAAAGACCTCTACATGGCCTCCGCCGCGCGCATCCTGAAACTCATCAACGGTGTCCCGGCGGATACGCGGCGGTTGCTCGTCGTCGGGCACAATCCGGGCATCGGCGATCTGGCCCTTCATCTGGCGGCACCGGACTCCGATCCCGCAGCTCTGGCGTGCATGGAAGCGAAGTTTCCCACCGCGGCGCTCGCACATTTCACCTTCGCGCAGCCATGGTCGGCCCTTGAAGCCCGTTCTGCGCGGCTGACGGCATTCCTGCGTCCGAAAGAGCTCGCCTGAGCGCCGGCAAGGGCAACCGGATTGCCTCGGCCGGCCTGTCATGCCCTATGTCAAGTTCCTGCGGCGCTCCAGCTCCGCCTCGGACGGCTCTTGCATTGCGAAGGAGCCGGTCTTGACCGTGCCGTCGCGGACATACCTGCACATGATGACTCCGGTGCCGGACGTCTTGGAACTGACGAGCCTGAAGCCGGCGGGCACGACGCCGTTGCCGAAGAGCCTCTTTCCCTTCCCCAGGACGAGGGGGAAGATCGAGACGAAAAGCTCGTCGACCAGATCGTTCTTCAACAGGGTCTGCAGGAAGTCGGTGGATCCTTGCGTGAGCAGGTTCGGCCCGTTTTCGCTCTTGAGCATGCGCACGGCGGCGACCGCGTCCGGGCCAAGCGTTTGGCTGTTCCGCCAGGCGAGCTTCAGGTCGGGATTGCGGGTGGCGACGTACTTGTTGATCTTGTTGAACAGCGCGCCGATCGGGTCGCCGGGCTCCACATAGGGCCAGTGCGCGGCGAAGATGTCGTAGGTCCTGCGGCCAAGCAGGAGATCGAAGGGCTCGCCGAACATGTCGTTCATCACGGCGTCTCCCAGCGCTTCGTCGAAGAGCGGGGCCACCCAGCCGCCGTAGCGGAATCCGCCCGTCGGATCTTCCTCCGGCCCTCCGGGTGCCTGCATCACGCCGTCGAGGCTCACGAACGCTCCGGTAACGATCTTTCTCATGGCTTTTCTCTTCTCTTGCGTGTTGACCTTGCACCAGGACGTCCGAAGCCGCGGCGATCCGACAGGGGCGAGGAAAAACCGCCACCCGCCTCTCCTGACAGCCTCGTGTCAGCAGCCGTGCGGGGTGCCCTGGCGGCGGCGCATTCGTGACTATCGCCCCCTTTCATTCGCGCGCGCAATTCTCCATATTCGGCCACATGGCCAACTCCTCCGACAAGAAGCATGGCGGCTTCGCCGAGTCGCCGCAGCCCCCGCTTTCGGGCGCCCCGCTGCCCGGCACCATCTCGGATTGGGCCGAGGAGATCACGCGGGAGGCGGAAAAGCCGGTGAAGCCGAAGAAGAAGATTCCCGAGCGTTCCGCTGCGCCGGGGAAGACGGCGCGCGGCACCTCGATGGGCGGTGCGGCCTCGGCCAAGGAGCGCACCGCCGCCGGCCTCAACCCCGTCGCCGGCCTCGACGTTTCGCTGGAGGAGGCGGAGGGCCTGACGGCGGGCGGCGTGACGGCCACCGTCGCCGCGCTTTCCAGGCTGATCGAGGGCGGCGACCCTAACCTGAGATCCAGCTGGGTACCGCACCGTCCGCCGCGCCCGGAAAAGTCCGAAGGCGGCATTCCCTTCCGCATGGCCTCGGAGTATCAGCCGGCCGGCGACCAGCCGACGGCCATCCGCGACCTCGTCGAAGGGGCCAACGAGAACGAGCGCACCCAGGTGCTCCTCGGCGTCACCGGCTCCGGCAAGACCTTCACCATGGCCAAGGTGATCGAGGAGACGCAGCGCCCGGCGCTCATCCTCGCCCCCAACAAGACGCTCGCCGCACAGCTCTATGGCGAGTTCAAATCCTTCTTCCCGGACAACGCGGTCGAGTATTTCGTCTCCTATTACGACTATTACCAGCCGGAGGCCTACGTCCCGCGCTCGGACACCTATATCGAGAAGGAATCGTCCATCAACGAGCAGATCGACCGCATGCGCCACTCGGCCACGCGCGCTCTGCTCGAGCGCGACGACGTCATCATCGTCGCCTCCGTCTCCTGCATCTACGGCATCGGCTCGGTCGAGACCTACACGGCCATGACCTTCCAGATGGCGGTGGGCGACCGGCTCGACCAGCGCCAGCTCCTCGCCGACCTCGTCGAACAGCAGTACAAGCGCCGCGACGCCGACTTCCAGCGCGGCTCCTTCCGCGTGCGCGGCGACACGATCGAGATCTTCCCCGCCCACCTGGAAGACCGCGCGTGGCGCATTTCGCTGTTCGGGGACGAGATCGAGCAGATCACCGAGTTCGACCCGCTGACGGGCAAGAAGACCGACGACCTGAAATCGGTCAAGATCTACGCCAACTCGCACTACGTCACCCCGCGCCCGACGCTCAACCAGGCGATCCGCTCCATCAAGGCGGAGATGAAAGAACGCCTCGTCGAGCTGGAGCGCGCCGGGCGCCTGCTCGAAGCCCAGCGCCTCGAACAGCGCACCCGCTTCGACCTCGAGATGCTGGAGGCCACCGGCTCCTGCGCCGGCATCGAAAACTATTCGCGCTATCTCACCGGGCGCGCCCCCGGCGAGCCGCCGCCGACGCTCTTCGAATATGTGCCGGACAACGCGCTGGTGTTCGTCGACGAATCCCACGTCACCATCCCGCAGATCGGCGGCATGTATCGCGGCGACTTCCGCCGCAAGGCCACGCTCGCCGAATACGGCTTCCGCCTGCCGTCCTGCATGGACAACCGCCCCTTGCGCTTCGAGGAGTGGGACGCCATGCGGCCGAGCACCATCGCCGTCTCCGCCACGCCAGGCAACTGGGAGATGGAGCAGTCCGGCGGCGTCTTCGCCGAGCAGGTCATCCGCCCCACCGGCCTCATCGACCCGCCGGTCGACATCCGCCCGGCCAAGAGCCAGGTCGACGACGTTCTGGGTGAAATCCGCGAGACCACGAAAGCCGGCTACCGCACCCTTGTCACGGTGCTCACCAAGCGCATGGCTGAGGACCTCACCGAATACCTGCACGAGCAGGGCATCCGCGTGCGCTACATGCATTCCGACATCGACACGCTGGAGCGCATCGAGATCATCCGTGACCTGCGGCTGGGCACCTTCGACGTGCTGGTCGGCATCAACCTTTTGCGCGAGGGCCTCGACATCCCCGAATGCGGCATGGTCGCCATCTTAGACGCCGACAAGGAAGGGTTCCTGCGCTCCGAGACCTCGCTGGTGCAGACCATCGGCCGCGCCGCGCGCAATGTCGACGGCCGCGTCATCCTTTATGCCGACAACGTCACCGGCTCCATGGAGCGCGCCATCGGCGAGACCTCCCGCCGCCGCGAGAAGCAGCTCGCCTATAACGCGGCCAACGGCATCACGCCGGAATCGATCCGGAAGAACATCGGCGACATTCTCGGCTCCGTCTACGAGCGCGACCATGTGCGCGCCGATCTCAAGGGCGCTGCGGGCGAGGACCTCAACAATCTGGTTGGCAACAACCTCCAGGCCCATCTCGAGCATCTCGAGAAAGCCATGCGCGATGCCGCCGCCGATCTCGACTTCGAGGAGGCCGCCCGCCTGCGCGACGAGATCAAGCGCCTGCGCGAGACCGAGCTCGCGGTCATGGACGACCCGCTCGCCCGCGATGCCGGCGTGGAGAACACACAGAAGAGCCGGCGCGAGAAGGCGAAGAAGGGTAAGCCCGGCGGCCGGCCCCCACAGCCGGGAGGAGAGGGCGTCACCCCCTCCACTTCGTCATCCTCGGACTCGACCCGAGGACCCATGCCCGAGAAGAACCGGCCGTCCGCCGACGCTTCAGAAAGCTCCCTCTTCCATAAGCCAGACCTCGACGAAATGGGCACCGCCGGCGCCCACGCTGAGCCCACCGGCCGGAGCCTCTTCCGCAAGAACACGCTCGACGAGATGACCGTCGGCCGCACGGAAAAGCCGATGGGAAAGGCGAAGCCGACCCATCCTCTCCCTGAGGAGGCGCAAAACACCGTCTCGAAGGACGAGGGTGACGTCTCCATCCGCCGACACAAGCCCGGCGCCGGCTCCTATGAAGACCCGGTGGAGGAACGCGAGCGCCGCCGGCGCCCGAAGAAGACGGGCCGCCCCGGCCGGTAGCCGCCTCGCGCGGAGTTCAAAAGCGCGGCTGACATAGGCCCATTGCCAAGGTGCATGGCTGCTGCGGCGGACGTTGCCGGTCCTCGGGCTCGCAATGGCGGCGCAGCATGGGCAGAACGCCGTTCGACGGAAGATCGCGCGCCGCCGGCAATGCTGCACCGACATGAAGATTCTGATCACACCCTTGTCGGATGCACGGCGCCTCCTGCGTCCTCGGACCGTCAACCAACCGGAAGGAAGTTCCCATGTCCTACGTCGATGGTTTCCTGGTCGCCGTGCCGAAGGCCAATCTCGAGACCTACAAGGAAATATCCCGCAAGGCCGGCGAGGTCTGGATGGAATATGGCGCGCTGTCTTACGTCGAAACGGTGGCCGACGACGTGCCCTACGGCGAACTCACCTCCTTCCCGCGCGCCGTCCAGGCCAAGGATGACGAGATCGTCATCTTCGCCTGGATCACCTATGAGAACCGCGCCGCCCGTGACGAGATCAACGCCAAGGTCATGGCCGACCCGCGCCTGGGAGGCGAGGAGTGGAAGGACGTCTTCGACGGAAAACGGATGATTTTCGGGGGATTCGAGACTGTGGTGGAGATGTAGAGGGATTGTAACGGGAGGGCCCGCTACCATTCCCTATCCGCGAGACGGCACGTTCTCTTTGGAGCCGGCGGTCGTGAAGGCGCCGTTGAGCCCCGTATACGTCTTGGCGATCGGATAGGCGAGGTCGCCGTGCTTACTGGTGGCGAGGCCGCAGGCGACGAGGGCTTCGACGAATTTCACGGCCACGGTGACGCCGTCGATCACCGGGACCCCGATGTCGCGCTCGATCGCCTTGGCAAGGTCGGCCATGCCGGCGCAGCCGAGCACGATGGCGCCCGCCTCGTCCTCGTCGCGGGCGCGCCGGCACTCTTCCGTGATGATGCGGCGGGCATCGGAACGCTCGTCTTCCAGCGCCAGCACCTCGAGTTCGCAGGCACGGATCCTGCGGCAGAACGGCGCCATGCCGTAGGCCTGTGCAAGGTGGTGGGCGATGACCTTGGTACGTCCGAGCGTCGTCACCACCGAGAAGCCGGTGGCGAGGAAGCTCGCCGCGTGCATCGCCGCCTCGGCGATGCCGAGCACCGGTCCGGACGCCACCTCACGGGCGGCGAGCAGGCCCGGATCGCCGAAGCAAGCGATGACATAGCCGTCCATGCCGTCCGTTTCGCCCCTGCGGACTTCCTCGAGGAGCGCGGCGGCGGCGATCGCCTCGTCGTAATGTCCTTCGATCGAAACCGGCCCGTATTCCGGGTTCACCGCGATGATCTCGGTGCCCGGCCCGGCGACGGCACGGGCGGCAGCGCCGATCTTCGCCGTCATGCTGGCGGTCGTGTTGGGATTGATCACCTTGATGCGCATGCGCGCGTTCTCCGGATATTGGTTCCAAGGATGGCGCCCCGGCGGACGAACCCGCCGGAACGCGTCTTCTCGTCAGGCGCGGAAGCGCTGCGCCGGGCCCCAGTATTGCATCAGGAGCCAGTAGATCAGCCCGGCGGGGATGAGGCTCGCATACCAGGATACCGCCGAGAAGGTCAGCGCGACGACCGCGCCGATCAGCGAAGCGATGATCGCCGCCCAGTTGACGCCGCGGTAGGGGCCGGCCTCGTCGTAGAACTTGGTGACGTCCAAGGTGCGCTTGCGCACCAGGTAGTAGTCGACCACCATCACCGCGAAGATCGGACCGAGGAAGGCCGAATAGGTCTGCACGAAGATCTGCAGGCCGGCCGCACTCTCGTCCTTGACCAGTTCCCAGGGGAAGGTGGCGAAGGCGAGGAAACCGACGATCACGGTCGAGAGCTTGAAGGGCAGCTTGAAGATGTCCATCAGCACGTAGGTGGGCGGGATGACGTTGTTCAGGACGTTGGTGGTGACCTGCGCGAAGGCGATGAAGAGCAGCGTCACGATCAGCAGCGGCTTGTTGTCGACGGCATTGGCGAAGACCTGGATCGGGTCGGTGACGCCGGTCGCGCCGGAGACCATCAGCCCGATCAGGCCCATGAACAGCGTCACCGGCAGGATCGACATCGAGTAGATGGTGACGAGCAGGCTCGGCGGGGAGCCGTGCATGTGCTCGCGCGAATAGTCGCTGACGTTCAGGATCATCGTCGAATAGATGCCGAGGAACAGCATCGTCGCGCCCCAGAACGGCAGGCCCCAGGTGCCCTCAACGTTGACGAGATTGGCGGTGATCTCGGCGCCGAAGCGGTTGATGACGCTGACGAACATGTAAATCAGCGAGCAGAGGATGAAGACCGCGCCGATGTTCTCGAGCCACTTGATGCCCTGGAAGCCGAGCACCGAAAGGCCGATCTGCAGCAATTGGAAGATGATGAACCAGGCCACGAGGTTGTCGAAGCCGAACATGGTGGCGGTCACCGCGTTAAGTGCTCCCGCCCCGATCCAGCTCTGAAAGCCGTACCAGACGATGGCCGGTAGCGCGCGCACGATCCCGGGGAAGCGGGTGCCCGTGAAGCCGAAGGCGCTGCGCGCCTGGACCATGAACGGAATGCCGTATTTGTAGCCGGCGGCACCGTTGATCGTCAGCGCGATGCCGATGACCAGGCAGCCGATGGCGATCGCAAGGGTCGCCTGCAGCAGGTTGAGCGTGCCGACGATCGACGAGCCCATCGTGAAGGTGCCGATGGAGACGCAGCCGCCCATCCAGGCGAGCAGGTAGGACGTGCGCCCCATGATCCGGGTCTGCTGCGGGGCAAGCGATTCCTCTCCAATGTTCTTGCTCTGCACGCCGATTTCAGGCGGCGCCGCAAGATCCTGAGCATTTGCCATTCGATTTCCTCCCTAATGCCCCGCCGGGGCGATTTCGACCGGGCTGGCATGCTCCTCCTTCCAGCCACAGCACTCCCGCGGAAGATCGCCTGCCGTTCAGGCGACCGTCAACAATATTGTTGACATTGCTTTTCTATATTGTCAACAATCTTTGAGCTCATAGTGGACAACTCCAAACATCGCCGCTATCGCTGTTCAAAACATCGTCTCCCGAGAGAATTTCATGCTGACGTCGAAATTGAACGCGTCGTCACCCACCGAGGCAATTTACGAACGCATCTGGAGCGCCATCGCCGAGCGCAATCTGCGCCCAGGCACACGCCTCAAGGAAGAGCAACTGGCGGAGATCTTCGCGGTAAGCCGGGCGCGGGTCCGGTCCGCACTTGCCGCCCTTGAACGTGACGGCCTTGTCAAACTGGTTCCCAACCGCGGAGCTTTCGTCGCCGAGCCGACGATTGAAGAGGCCCGGGACGTTTTCTTTGCGCGCGCCACCATCGAGGGAAGGCTCGTCGAGCGGCTGTGTGCAAATGCGGGCACCGAAGCAATCGGCCGCCTCAAGGCCTATGTCGCCGAGGAACGGGCCGCTGCGGAGCGCCGCGACAGGGCCGCCGCAATCCGGCTTTCAGGCGGCTTCCACCTGCTCATCGCAGAACTTGCCGGCTCGCCATACCTGTTCGAGGTGTTGCGGGACCTTGTCTCCCGGACCTCGCTCATTACGGCCATGTACCAGCCCCAGAGCGAACAGGACTGCGGACCCGACGAACACGAGGAGATCGTCGCCATGATTGGCCGTGGCGACGCCGAGGCCGCCAAGCGCGCCATGGACCACCATCTGAACCATATCGAGCATCAGTTGAACCTCGAGCAGAGTGACGAACGCCCCCGCCAGCTGCGAGAGATACTGTCTCGATAGCAGCTTGGAAGAGAATCGGGATTCGACCGAGCGCACCGCCCGGCGAAGAAGAAGACTGATATCCGCGACTGGCGGACTGCTGCGTGCAGCCCTACGAAAGCTCGGCAATGCCGGAGCCGTGTGGCCGCCTTTACTCCTCCGGCTCTGTCTCGAACCGAAGCGGATATCCTTGCCGCTGCCCCGCGTCCGTCGCCCGCGTCGCTTTCGTCTCGGCCACGTCCTTCGGAAACACCGCCACCACGCAGGCGCCGCGGCGGTGGGCGGTGATCATGACGCGGTAGGCCTGGTCTTCGGAAAGGTGGAATTCCACCTTCAGCACCTTCACGACAAACTCACGCGGAGTGAAGTTGTCGTTGAGCAGGATGACCTTGTGCAGGCGCGGGCGCTCGACCTTGGGTCTGACTTTCACGCGCGGTTTGGTGGTGGTGTCGCTCATCGGAAAACCCTCTCCGCTGCCGGCGGGCGGGGCGCGATATGATAATCGCACGCTGTCGCCCGT
Organism: Nitratireductor sp. GCM10026969; assembly: GCF_042660605.1. Lineage (NCBI taxonomy): Bacteria > Pseudomonadati > Pseudomonadota > Alphaproteobacteria > Hyphomicrobiales > Phyllobacteriaceae > Nitratireductor > Nitratireductor sp. GCM10026969. The sequence continues at coordinate 12,100 of NZ_JBHSUM010000072.1, read as the reverse complement.
TGGTCCAGACGGGCCGCGGGCGGCGGAACACCGCGCTCAAGGTTCAGCCAACTCGCGTGTAGCGATAGCGGTCGAGGATTTCTCGGTGCAGGAAGCCGCCGGCGGATTCGGCGGATTTGAAACGGGCGAAGACCTCCCGCGGTACGCCGTGGTAGACATAGACGCCGCCGCTGGCAAAGGTGACCTCGAGCGCCTGCCGGCCGGCGCAGTAGCGGATGGCGCGCACGGCGGTGGAATCGGGAAAGCGGGTCCTTTCGACCTGTGCCACGGCTTCGACAACCCCGGTTGCCTCGTCCGGCAAAACTGCCGGAAACGCGCATGGTTCCACCGCGCCGCCGGCGATGCAGCGCGGGAAAATCGTCGGGATCGCCGCCGGGCCTCTCCTATCCGGCGTCTTCGAGCCCGGCCTGCACGAGGCCGAGCGGCGTGCGCCGGCCGAGCGACCATGAGCGCATCACACGGCTGGCCACCCTCTCGCGGTTGACCTGATCGGCACGGTCGATACCAAGCTCCGCACAGACAGCTTCAACTGCACTGCGGATTTCGGCCAGATCCTTGGCGTCATAGACACCCACATTGGCCATTCCGGACGTTTGCATGCCCGGTCTCCTTCAACCTGTGCGCTGTCGAACGCCTGTCCCTTCTCCGGGCCGGTCTATCGCCGGCAGCAGGCGGTGCGCCTCACCTTGTCGTCCGCTTCTCGGGAGCGGTCATCATGGCAGCATGATGCACGAATGTGGCGGGCACGTGAAGCTATTTTGATTCGCTTTTGACGCCGTCAAGAGAAAAGTGCTGTACGCTGCGCGTTATCCATCGGAAAAAGAATGGGCCGCTTTGGCGAGCATGCGCGGCGGGGAACGAGTGCCGTCGCTCTCACTTTCCCTTGCGCTTCCATCCGGAATAGAATTGTTGTCACAAATGCCGGATAAGCGTTGCTCGCGGTTGAAAATGAGGGATCTGATTCGATGAAAATTGCTGTTCTGGGCGGCGACGGTTTCGTCGGCTGGCCGACCTCCCTTCACCTGTCCGCAAGGGGCCACGACGTCCACATCGTCGACAATCTCTCGCGCCGGTGGATCGATACGGAGCTCGGCGTTCAATCCCTGACTCCGATGGATTCCATCCAGGAGCGAACCCGCATCTGGCACCAGGAGACCGGGCGGCGCGTCCATTTCCACCTGATCAACCTCGCCAGCGAATACGAGGTGCTGAAGGCGTGGCTCGCCGCCGAGCGGCCCGACGCCATCGTCCATTTCGCCGAGCAGCGCGCCGCGCCCTATTCCATGAAGAGCGACCGGCACAAGAACTACACGGTCAACAACAACGTCAACGCGACGCACAACCTCTTGAACGCGCTGGTGGAGATCGATCTCGACGCGCATCTGGTGCATCTTGGCACCATGGGCGTCTACGGCTATTCCTCGGTGGGGGCGGCCATTCCCGAGGGCTACCTGCCGGTCGGCGTGGAAACGCTTTCCGGCGAGACCGCCACACAGGAGATCCTCTATCCCGCCAATCCGGGTTCCGTCTACCACATGACCAAGTGCCTGGATCAGCTCCTGTTCCAGTTCTACGCCAAGAATGACGGGCTCAGGATCACCGACCTGCACCAGGGCATCGTCTGGGGTACGCACACGGAAGAAACGCGGCTGCACACGCAGCTCATCAACCGCTTCGACTATGACGGCGATTATGGCACGGTCCTGAACCGCTTCCTCATCCAGGCGGCGATCGGTTATCCGCTCACCGTCCACGGCACGGGCGGGCAGACGCGCGCCTTCATTCACATCCAGGATTCGGTGCGCTGCATCGAGCTGGCGTTGAAGAGCGCGCCCAAGCGCGGCGACCGCGTGAAGATCTTCAACCAGATGACGGAAACGCACCGCGTGCGCGACCTCGCCGAACTCGTCGCCGGGATGACCGGCGCCAAGGTCGCCTATCTCCCGAACCCGCGCAAGGAGGCGGCGGAGAACGATCTGGTGGTCCGCAACGAGCAGTTCCTGGAACTCGGACTCAATCCCACCACGCTTCAGGAAGGGCTTCTGGCCGAAGTGGTGGACGTGGCGAAGAAGTACGCTTACCGCGTCGATCGCAGCCGCATCCCATCGGTCTCGGCCTGGACCAAGGACATCGCGCCCACCATCGAGCGCGACCCGGAGGGCAAGCGGCTGAAGAGCGTGGGGTAGAGGTATAAAGCTCAATGCTGCTGCGTAGGCGCCCCTCGGCTCCATGCGACAGGTGCTGCCGATGACCAATGCGCGCCGCGCTTATGTCACTCTCGTCACCAATGCGGATTTCGCCAAGGGGGCGACCGCGCTGGTGCGCTCACTGAAGCTGAGCGGCACGCGGGCGGACATAGTCGTCATGCACACGGGCGGCGTCGGTGAAGCGGACCTTGCGCCGATCGCGGCGCTGGGTGCGACTCTGAGGCAGATCGAGCTGCTGCCGACCTCCGATGCCTTCAACGCACGGCATGCTCGCGAGGAGATCCACGGGCGCAATCCCTTCACCAAGGGCGAGAAGCCGGCGTTTCATACCCCGCTCGACAATTTCGCCAAGCTGAGGCTGTGGCAGCTCACCGATTACGAGCGCGTGGTCTTCATCGATGCCGACGCCATCGTCATCCGCAATATCGACCGGCTGTTTTCCTATCCGGAATTTTCCGCCGCGCCCAACGTCTATGAAAGCCTTGCCGATTTCCACCGGCTGAATTCCGGCGTCTTCGTCGCGCGGCCCGCGCAGCAAACCTTCGCAACGATGCTGGAGCGCCTCGACCGGCCGGATGCCTTCTGGCGGCGCACCGACCAGACCTTCCTCCAGTCCTTCTTTCCAGACTGGCACGGCCTGCCGGTCTTCTTCAATACGCTGCAATATGTCTGGTTCAACCTGCCCGAACTCTGGGACTGGTCCTCTGTGCATGTCGTGCACTATCAGTATGAAAAGCCCTGGCAGGAGGGGCATGCCAAGGAACAAAGGCTGAGACCGCTGATCGATCTCTGGCGGGCCTATTATACGGGCGAGGGCATTCCCGATCCGACCGGACTGGAGAACCCGCCGAGTTCGGCATGAGCAAGACAAGGACCATCGTTACCGGCGGCAGCGGCTATGTGGGCCGCTTCGTGGTCGAGGATCTGCTCTCGGCCGGTCACGCGGTGACGGTGACGGGGCGCCGGCCGCCACCTGCGGGCCTCTTTTCCGCGCCGGTGGATTTCCAGCCGCTCACGCTCGGACCGGAAGGCGCTGCCGGTGTGCCGTTCGCCGGCGCCGACTTCCTCGTGCACGCGGCCTTCGATCATGTGGCGGGGAAGTATCGCGGCGGGGAGGGGGACGATCCGGACGGTTTCCGCCGGCGCAATCTCGACGGCAGCATCGCCTTGTTCGAAGCGGCGAGGGCGGCGGGCGTCCGGCGTGCGGTCTTCCTGTCGAGCCGTGCCGTCTACGGCCCGCGCCCGTCCGGCATATGGCTGGACGAGGTGGATGAGGCACGGCCCGATACGCTCTACGGCCGGGTAAAGCTCGCGGCGGAGGAGGCGCTGGCGGCCCTTGGCGGCGAGGGGTTCCAGGGCATCAGCCTGCGTGTGACGGGTGTCTATGGACCTTCCGGCCCCGGCCGCCCCCACAAATGGTCAGGCCTCTTCGGGGACTATCTCGCCGGACGCGCCATCACGCCGCGTGCCGGCACCGAAGTGCACGGACGCGACGTCGCCGCCGCGGTGCGGCTGGTTTTGAGCCTCGGAGCCGGCACGACCTACAACGTGTCCGATCTGCTCGTCGATCGGCGTGACATTCTGGCGGCCGTCAAACGGATCAGCGGCAGCCCTTTTCCGCTTCCGCCAGCGGCGGACAAGCAGGCCGTCAACCCCATGCGCACCGACAGGCTGCGTGCGCTCGGCTGGCAACCGGGCGGGGAGCAGCTTCTGGAGAAGACGATCGAACAGCTCGTGTCGCGCGCGTGACGGGCCAATCCCGGGCGATTGGCCGAGCGTTTCGGCGTTGAGGTGAAAACGTTGATGGTGGAGTTCTCAAATTGATTCCGGATATGCTGCCAGCATATTGATCCCGAATCGGAAATTGCCGGAGGCTGCCGTGATTGAAGTCGGGCCCAAACCACGCGGTGAACTGACCTTGCGCACCCCGGCAATGCCGCGGGACGCCAACGCTGCGGGCGATATTTTCGGCGGCTGGGTCATGGCCCAGATGGATTCCGCCAGCGGCGTCCGCGCCGCCGACCGTGCGCGCGGGCGGGTGGTGACGGCGGCAGTCAAGGAGATGGCCTTCCGCAAGCCGGTGAAGATCGGCGACACGCTGTGCGTCTACACCGATGTGGTGCGGGTCGGCCGCTCGTCGATGACCTTGCGGGTGGAGGCCTGGGCGCAACGCTACCTGTCGGACGTGATGGAGATGGTGACCAGTGCCGAGTTCGTGATGGTGGCGCTCGACGCTACGGGCAGGCCGACGCCGGTGCCGCCCGAGGAGTGATCAGGCCTGCTGCTGCCGATCGAAGCGCGCTCGTGCCGCTTCGATCCGTTCGCGATTGGCATTCACCCATTCGGCCAGGGCTTTCACGGGCACCAGGAGCTCGCGTCCCAGGTCGGTCAGCTCGTATTCCACGCGCGGTGGTATGGTCGGGTAGATCGTCCGTGTGACGAAGCCCTCGCGCTCGAGATTGCGCAGGGTCGTGGTCAGCATCTTCTGCGAAATGCCGTCGACGGCGCGCCGAATTTCGTTGAAGCGCATGGTGCCTTCGCCGAGAAGCCGCACGACCAGAACCGACCACTTGTCGCCGACGAGGCTGAGGATTTCGTGAACCGGCCGGCAAGCCTCGTTCTGATGCCCGATACCGATCGAGCTGTTTTCGGCAAGGGCAGTCGCCTCTACGTGACCGGGTTTCAAAAAAGTGCCTCCTTGTGCGGTCGTCGGTTACCAATATAGCGTCGGTATCCAGTCGTTACCACCCGGAACGGAGAATCGACCAATGACGAAACTGAAGACAGGCATCATCATAGGCTCGACGCGCGAGGGCCGGTTCGCGGAGAAGCCGGCGGCCTGGATATACGAGCTGGCGCGGCAGCGCGACGAGCTGGATGTCGAGCTCGTGGACCTGCGCGACTATCCGATGCCGTTCTTTGACGAAGCGGCTTCGCCCATCTACGGTTCTCCCGGAAACGAGCATGCGCAGAGATGGGGGAAGAAGATCGCGTCGCTCGACGGCTTCATCTTCACCGTCGCCGAATACAACCGCGGGCCGACTGCGGTTCTGAAGAACGCGCTCGACTATGCCTATCGCGAGTGGAACAACAAGCCCGCCGCCTTCGTCGGTTATGGCGGTGCCGGCGCGGCGCGCGCGATGGAGCAACTGCGCCTGCATGCGATCGAGCTGCAGATGGCGCCGATCCGCACGGGCGTCCACATCCTGCTGCCCGACTACATGGCGATCCACACCGGTGAAAAGCCGCTTGCCGCGATCGAACACCTGAACCAGGGCGCAGGCGCCATGCTCGACCAGTTCGTCTGGTGGGCGAAGGCCCTCAAGGCGGCGCGTAACGAGACGGCCGCGGAGCCGAAGGCCGCGTAGATACAGGCAAGCCCTACGCGGGTGGGGCAGAGATCCCACCCGCTTGCAAGCCGGTCACCCTTCCGCCTCGCCCTCCCCAGGGCCTTCCACCTTCCTGGCCAGCACACGGTCGATGCGCCGCCCGTCGAGATCGACGATTTCGAAGGACCAGCCCATCACCTCGACGACGGCGCCGGTCTTGGGCAATTCCTGCGTATAGGAAAGAAGGAAACCGGCCAGCGTGGTGTAGCTGCGCTCTTCGGGCAGATCGATGCGCAAGTGGTCGGCCATCTCGTCGGCGGGCATCAGGCCGGGCAGAAGCCACGACCCGTCCGGGCGGTGCACGACATCGGTTTCGCCTTCCTCCAGATCCGCGCGGAAAACGCCGGCGATCGCCTCCAATATGTCGGCCGGGGTGATGATGCCTTCGAAGCTGCCGTATTCGTCGTGCACGAGCGCCATCGGCAACTCGGCTTCGCGCAGCATGGTCAGCACGTCCAGCGCGCCGGCGAAGTCGTGCACGACGGGCACCTGGTGAACGTATCGGCGCGGATCGAGCGCTTCCCCGGACAGTTCCGCCGCCAGCAGTTCGCGCGTATTGACGACGCCGATCAGGTGGTCCACGGACCCTTCGCCGACCGGCACCCTGGTATGGTTTGTGTTGCGCAGCGCTTCGGATATCTGATCGGCACTTGCGGTGATATCCAGCCAGTCGACATCGCCGCGCGGCGTCATCAGGGCGCGGGCCTTGCGGTCGGCCAGCCGCATGACGCCGCCGATCATGCGCCGTTCGGCCGTCTCGATCGTGCCCGTATGTTCCGCCTCGGCTATCAGCGTGCGGATCTCTTCATCCGTCACGCGGCGCGAGGTCTCGGTGTTCTGGCGAAGCAGGGCGAGGACGGCGTTCCCGGACGCGTCGAGGAGCCAGACGAAAGGCAGGGTGATGCGGGACATCATCAGCATGAAGGGCGCCACGCGGGCGGCGATCGTCTCGGCATGCCGGAGCGCGAGCTGCTTCGGGACGAGCTCGCCGATGACGAGGGAAACGTAGGTGATCAGCGCCACGACCACCCCCACGCCGGCCGGATTGGCGAGCGAAGCGGAGACGCCGAGGCTCATCAGCCAGTCTGCAAGGCGCACGCCGATGGTCGCGCCGGAAATAGCGCCGGACGTGACGCCGACCAGCGTGATGCCGATTTGTACGGTCGACAGGAACCGGCCGGGGTCGGCCGAAAGTTCCAGGGCGCGCCTGGCGCCATGTTCGCCCTTATTGCTGCGCGCCTGCAGCCGCGCCCGGCGGGCGGAGACGACGGCAAGCTCCGACATGGCCATGAAACCGTTGAAAAGAATCAGGGCGAAAAGAATGATGATTTCAAGGACGAGCATAAGGGCCCCATACCACTTGCAGGCGCGGGTGGCGAGAACATGGTTGCATTCATGTAGGGTCTCTGCCGCTGCCGGCTACCGGCAGGCACGGTAACCGTTCCGCCGGTCCTTGATATCGAAGTGGAAGTGATCGGCGTGATCGGCGTCGTAGCCGGGACCGAGCACGGTCGTGAAGTAGCGGCAGCCGTCGGCGCGGACTTTGTTGAGCAGGCCCCTCTGCCGGAACGCGAAGAAGCCGGGGCGGCGCACGTCGATCTCCCTGCCGTTTTCGAGCGTGATGCTCATCACGTCCAGCGCGTTGCCCTTTGCATGCTCGGAGGCGACACCCGTGCCGCGGATGCGCCGGCACGAGTAGCTGGAGCCCTGGCGGATGGTGTCGATGCCGGAGAGATAGCGCATGCGTGCGGCAGGCGCGAGTTCGCTCTTCGTCCAGCGGGCGAAGGCGACGGCCATCGGGCAGTTCAGCGTGGCGGCCGGTTTCATTTTGATGCCGCCGGAAAGTCCGCTCACCTCGACCGGATGGTCGATCCGGCACGCGCCGCCGTCGTCGATCGGAGCAAGATCGCGATAGTCGACGCCGAGCCGTTTGAGCTCTCTTCGGCAGGTCGCTTCCCCGGGCGGCATCGCGGCGGTGGGCGCGCGCGGCATCGTGAAGCGCGGATAGCTCGTCATCATCGGGTTGGAGGGGACCAGGTTCTGCAGCCCGCCGCCGCTGATCGCGGCCGTCCGGGTTCCCACATCCACCTCCGGACGCAGAACCGAGTCCACGGAACAGGCCGAAACGGTTGCCATCACAAAGGCCGTCAGGCCGGTACGCAACGCAGGGGCGAACCGCCGACACGGACTCCTATGCTTGACGAGATTCAAAATCACTGCTGCCCACCATTTGCCGACGGCCGACGGCCGGCGCAAGCTTCCGTCACGACGGGCGAGCGTAGTGCCGAAGGGTAAAGGAAAGATCAGCGTCCATGTTCAGGCCTGTGGCCGAAATGGGGCGCTCACCGGCAATAGGGTGAGCGCCGCCGCTTCATATCGAAATGAAAATGGTCGCCGTGGTCGGCATTGGTGCCGGGGCCGAGAACGGTCGTGAAGATGCCGCAGGCAGCGTTGCGGATCTCCTTTTGAAACTTTGCTTCCGCGCTGCCGGCATCATGTTTCTGTATGTTCACCGTTCGGCCCTCGGTCAGGACAATCGCGGCGACATCGAGCGCATTGCCGAAAGCATGCTGGGAGATGTTCTTCGAACCGTTGATCCGGCGACAGACGTAGCCGGAGGCCTGGTTGACGGCCGATATGCGCGCGTCGAAGTGTCTTTCGGCTGCCGCCATGCCTGCGTTCTGAAATAGCCGGGCAGCCGCGCGCGCGGTGCGGCAGTTGATGACGGCCGGCGGCTGCAGGTCTATGTCCGGGGCGAGCGTGGTCACCTTCAAGGGAAACGGTACCGCGCAGCCGTTCGCGCCCTTTAGTGGTGGGACCGCCGTGAACGCGACACCAAGGTCCCGGAGGTTCTTACGGCATGCCTTCTCCGGCGAGGGGATAGGCCCGTCGCTTTCGCTGTGCAGCGCTTCCTCACGCCATGCGGGAATGGGAGCCTGGTCCGGCAGTTCGACATCGAAGGCCATGAGGGCCATGGATGCAACGGAAAGGCGGACGACATGGAGAACGGAGGACGTAAGGATGAGGCGCATGGGATCAATTTTCTAGTATTGATTGCGTTAAAAATAGCGCACAACCTATAATAGGTGGTTAAGCGCCAATGGCTGCCAGTCCTTCCTCCAGCCAGTCCCCCAGCATGGGCATGCTGAGAAGATAAGCCGCCAGACGTCCGTTCACCCGCTCGCGCGCATCGGTAACCGCATCCGACCACTCCGCCACCTCGTAGTCGCCGCGCCCGATCCAGGCGATGGCGAGAAGCTCGGCAGCCTCATCCACGTTCAGGTCGGCAACAAGTTCCCGGAATTCTTCCTCCGTAAGATCCTCCTCTTCCTCCTCGGCCAGGCCGTCATGGTGGTGCTGGTCGCCCTCGCGGCCGAACTCGACCTCGTGTTCATGGCCGCCGTCATAGTCGCTGTTGAGGGCTGCGGAGAAGGTGCGCGCCTTGGCTGCCAGCATCCGCACGGTGTCGGCGTCCAGGCTCAGTTCCCATTGCCGCTCGACCGATCTTTTCATCCGCCGCTTCCTTGTCCGGCGGGATCATACCTTATCTTGCGGCTGAATTGTGCAAGGCTTTGCTTGTGTCAGGAGGTCAGGCGCCGGGCGCGCAGGGCGGGCACGACTTCGACCAGCAGGATGGCGGACAGGATGAGCCCGCAGCCGGCAAGGCCGGTCGGCGGCAGCCGCTCGCCAAGGAACACGGCGCCGAACAGCGCCGCGAAGACCGCTTCCGTGGAGAGGAAAATGGCTGCCTGCGGGGCGGTCGTGTAGCGCTGGCCGACGACCTGGAGGGTAAAGGCGATGCCACCGGAGAAGATGCCAGCATAGAGGATTTCCGGCAGGGCGGCGCGAATGGCCTCAATATCGATCGGTTCGATGAGAACGGCGATCGCCAGGGCAACGAACGCCGTGACGGCGAACTGCGTCACCGCCAGCGTGACGGGACGCCCCGAGCGCCCCGCGCTGCGGGCGATATAGATCACCTGGAGCGCCCAGAAGGCGGCGCACAGGATGTTGAGCCAGTCGCCGGCCACGAAAGCCACCGCCCCGCCGCCCGACAGCAGCCATATCCCCGCCAGCGCGCATAATGTGGCGGGCCACAGGACCCGGTGCGGCCATTGCCGGAAGAGAAGGACGCCGAAGAACGGCACCATCACCACATAGAGCCCGGTCAGAAAGCCGGCATTGGTGACCGTCGTGGTCAAGAGCCCCACCTGCTGGGAGGCCATGCCGGCAAAAAGAAGCAGGCCGACCAGAGTGAAGGCACGCCAGTGCTGCGCGTTGAGCGGTGCCGGTGCACGCGCGCTTTCGCGCAGGGCGAAAGGCAGGATGGCAAGGGTGGCGATCGCAAAGCGCAGTCCGATGAAGAGGTACGGTCCGATCGCGTCCATCGCCGTCGACTGGGCGACGAACCCCATGCCCCACATGGCACCGGCGGTAAGCAGAAGCAGATTTGCCTGGAAACGGGTCATGGAGTGCACGCGAAGATTGAACCGTCCGCGCTCATAGCGGTTTTTCCGGCCCGCGCAACCCGTCAGGCCGCCTGAAGTGAGTGGGCCAGTGTGACGCCCCGGCTCATCTGCCGCGCGAGATGCGGATGATGCGTCCGTTCGACGAATCGGTGAGGAGCCAGACGGATCCGTCCGGCGCGACTTCGACGTCCCGCAGGCGCCCGAAGGCGCCTTCGAACAGGCGCTCCTCCCCCGCGATCTCGCCGATGCCGCCGCGCTCGAGCCGCGCGAGAAGCTGGAAGCTCAGCGCTGCCACCAGAAAATCGCCCTGCCATTCGGGAAACATGCTTCCGCTGTAGACATCCATGCCCGACGGCGCGATCGAGGGATCCCAGTAATATTCCGGCTGCTCGTAGCCGGGGGCCTCGGTGCCCCGTCCGATTGTCCGTCCGGAATAGTGGCGGCCGTAGGAGATGACGGGCCAGCCATAATTCTTGCCGGCTTCCGGCTGGTTGATCTCGTCACCGCCGCGGGCCCCGTGCTCCACCGTCCACAGCGAATTCGTCGCCAAGTCGAAGACGGCACCCTGGGGGTTGCGATGGCCGATGGACCAGATCTCCGGCGCGGCATCCTCCCGCCCGACGAAGGGGTTGTCTTCCGGCACGCTGCCGTCAGGGTTGATGCGCAGGACAGAGCCTGCATGGTCCGCCGGATCCTGGGCGCGCTGCATTGCACCGCCGTCGCCGATGGTGAAGAAGAGCGTGCCGTCCGGAGCGGGGACGATCCGCGAACCGAAATGCCGGCCCGCCGACGTTTTGCGGCTCATCGAAAAGATGGTCTCGACGTTTTCCAGACGTGCCTGTCCGTCCTCGCGTACAAGGCGCGCGCGGGCGATCGCCGTGCCTGCGCCACCTCGTCCGGGCTCGGCATAGGACAGGAAGATCGTCCCGGAGGTCTCGAAGTCGGGCGCGCGGACGACATCCAGCAGGCCGCCCTGGCCGACGACGGCCACTTCGGGAACGCCGGCTATAGGGGCGGAAAGGGCGCCGTCGGCGAAAAGGCGCAGGGTGCCGCTCCTTTCGGTCAGAATGGCGGTGCCGTCGGGGAGGAAATCAATTCCCCAGGGATGATCGAGCCCGTCGGCGAGCGTCTCGGCGCGCAGTGTGAGGCCGCTGGCCTGAAAGATCTGCGCCTTCGCCGCCAATGGTGCGGCAGCCGCCAGCAGTGCAGCCAGTACGAGTCGCGTCATCCCGTGTCCCCCTTCGTCTGCCCTATCCGTTTCGATCATAGGACGACAATCTGGAGCGGCCAAGCCATGCATCCTGCGGCCTGCTGCCCCGGCCATGACGGTTGAATCGTTTTGCCGGCAAGGTTGCGATTTCCGACGAAAACGCGAATTTTAGCGTGAAAATGCCGCAAAGATTGCTATATTTCGGCGGAGTCAAACGAGCGGTTCCGTTGGCCGAGGCTTTCGGACCGTTTTCTTTTTGTGTGCCTTCACGGCCGGGCGAGATCTCGGCGCGGCGCATGAAAGTGAGGAAGGTGATACGACATGAACAAGGTCCCGATGACCCTGGGCGGGTATGATTCGCTTAAGGAAGAGCTGCGCTGGCGCCAGCAGGAAGAACGTCCGCGCATCATCGAGGCGATCGCCGAGGCGCGCGCCCACGGGGACCTTTCCGAGAACGCCGAATACCATGCGGCCAAGGAGGCTCAGAGCCTGAACGAGGGCCGCATCAGCGAGTTGGAAGACCTCATTGCGCGCGCCGAGGTGATCGACGTCAAGAAGCTGTCCGGCGACACCGTGAAATTCGGCGCCACGGTCGTCCTCGTGGACGAGGATACCGACGAGGAGAAGACCTACCAGATCGTCGGCGATCAGGAGGCGGACGTGAAGTCCGGCCGCATCTCCATCTCCTCGCCGATCGCGCGGGCGCTGATCGGTAAGGGCGTGGGCGATTCGGTCGAGGTCAACGCGCCGGGCGGCGTGCGCGATTATGAAGTCCTGCGCGTCCAGTACGGCTGAGCATGCCGCGCGCGGCCGTGACGGCGGGCG
>NZ_JBHSUM010000071.1:0-21143 GCF_042660605.1 Nitratireductor sp. GCM10026969 | reverse complement strand
GTGCGCGCCGCCGTCGAGAACTTCGAGGCGGCCGATGCCGCCGGCGCCCTGGCGCACGGCGCCACCGGCGGGGCGGTCGACCCCTTCGTCTTCCGCTTCGCCATCTTCGTTCTGGCGATCTTCGTCGGCTACTACGTGGTGTGGTCGGTCACGCCGGCGCTGCACACGCCTTTGATGAGCGTCACCAACGCCATCTCCTCGGTGATCGTCGTCGGCGCGCTTCTGGCCGTCGGCATCTCGGCCTCGGGGCTGGCGACCGGCTTCGGCTTCGTTGCGCTGGTGCTCGCCTCGGTCAACATCTTCGGCGGCTTCCTGGTGACCAGCCGCATGCTTTCCATGTACAAGAAGAAGGACAAGTGACGTGAACGCCGAGCTTGCTTCCTTCCTCTATCTCATCTCCGGCATCCTGTTCATCCTGGCGCTCAGGGGCCTGTCGCACCCGACGACCAGCCGGCAGGGCAATTATTTCGGCATGGCGGGCATGGGGATCGCCATCCTGACGACGCTCGCCATCGCCACGCCGTCTGCCGGCGGGCTGGGGCTGATCGTGCTGGGACTGGCCGCCGGCGGCGGCGCCGGCGCGGTGATCGCCCGGCGCATCCAGATGACCAAGATGCCGCAGCTCGTCGCCGCCTTCCACTCGCTCGTCGGCCTTGCCGCCGTCATGGTGGCCGCAAGCGCGCTCTATTCCCCGGAAAGCTTCGGCATCGGCACGCTGGGCGCCATCCACGCCCAGGCGCTCGTCGAGATGTCGCTCGGCGTGGCGATCGGCGCCATCACCTTCACCGGCTCCATCATCGCCTTCCTGAAGCTCGACGGGCGCATGTCGGGCAAGCCGATCCTGTTGCCGGCGCGCCACGTGGTCAATGCCGGGCTCGGCCTCGCGCTGATTGTGCTGATCGCCCTGCTGGTGACGACCCAGAGCACGACGGTGTTCTGGCTGATCGTTCTTCTGTCGCTGGCCTTGGGTGTCCTGATGATCATCCCGATCGGCGGCGCCGACATGCCGGTGGTGGTCTCCATGCTCAACTCCTATTCGGGCTGGGCGGCGGCCGGCATCGGCTTCACGCTCGGCAATCTGGCGCTGATCATCACCGGGGCGCTGGTCGGCTCGTCGGGCGCGATCCTGTCCTACATCATGTGCAAGGGCATGAACCGCTCCTTCGTCTCCGTCATCCTCGGCGGCTTCGGCGGCGAGACGGCGGCCGCCAGCGACGACGGCATCGAGCGCACGGTCAAGCAGGGCTCGGCCGACGATGCGGCCTATCTGATGCAGAACGCCCAGAAGGTGATCATCGTGCCGGGCTACGGCATGGCGGTGGCCCAGGCCCAGCACGCGCTCAGAGAGATGGCCGACAAGCTGAAGGCGGCGGGCGTCGAGGTGAAATACGCCATCCATCCGGTCGCCGGCCGCATGCCCGGGCACATGAACGTGCTTCTGGCCGAGGCCCAGGTGCCCTACGACGAGGTGTTCGAGCTGGAAGACATCAACGCCGAGTTCACCCAGGCCGACATCGCCTATGTCATCGGCGCCAACGACGTCACCAACCCGGCCGCCCGCGACGACAAGACCTCGCCCATCTACGGCATGCCGATCCTCGACGTCGACAAGGCCCGCACCTGCCTGTTCGTCAAGCGCTCGCTCGGCTCCGGCTACGCCGGCATCGACAACACCCTGTTCTACAAGGACGGCACCATGATGCTGCTCGGCGACGCCAAGAAAATGACCGAGGACATCGTCAAGGCACTCGAACAGTAGGTGCAAAGCGCAAAACGAACGTGCAACAGCAGGAGGAGGAACCGACATGACCAAATGGGTGCGTTTCGAAGACGGTGGCCGGCAGGGTTTCGGCATTCTCGACCGAGATGAGATCGTCGTGCACACCGGAAACCTCTTCGACAGTCCGCAACCGACGGATCAGCGCAGGCCGCTCTCGGCTGTGCGGTTGCTCGCACCCTGCCAGCCGTCGAAGATCATCGCGCTCTGGAACAATTTCAGCGCGCTCGCGGCAAAGCTCGGCGTCGCCGAGCCGGAGGAGCCGCTCTACCTCCTGAAGGCGGTCTCCAGCATCGCCGCGCCCGGCGCCACCATCCGGCGCCCGCCCTCCTACACGGAGCGGGTGGTCTATGAGGGCGAACTCGGCATCGTCATCGGGCGCACCTGCAGCAACGCATCGGAAAGCGAGGCGGCAGCGGCCGTCTTCGGCTACACCTGCGTCAACGACGTAACGGCGTCCGACATCATCAGCCGCGACAGCACCTTCGCCCAATGGGCCCGCTCCAAGAGCTTCGACGGGTTCGGCCCCTTCGGACCGGTGATCGCCACCGACGTCGATCCCGCAAGCCTCGCCGTCAGGACCGAGCTCAATGGCGTGGAACGGCAGAATTACCCGCTAAGCGACATGATCTTCCCTGTTCCTCGCCTCGTGAGTGCTCTTTCCAAGGACATGACCCTGCTCCCGGGCGATCTCATCTGCTGCGGCACGTCGATCGGCGTCGGCAGCATGAAGGAGCCGAGCAACGAGGTCTCGGTCAGCATCGAGGGAATCGGCACGCTCTCGAACACGTTCGTTCAGTAGCTGTTACTGGTAGAGCCCGCTACCGCGCGCCGCCGTCATTCCGGAAGCCGGCGCGCGAGCGACAACCCTTCGGAATCCATTCCGTGACCTTTCCAGGATCCGGAATGGGTCCCGGACAAGGCTGCGCTTTCCGGAATGACGCCTGGCAGAGATGTTCCGACCTCTGCCAGGTGCGTGCCCCGACTTCCCGCCCTACTGTGTGACCAGCATCGCCTCGCGGATGGTTTCACCAACCAGGTGCGGGCTTTCAGGGATGATCACGCCCGCCTCCCGCAGCGCCCTGATCTTGCTTTCGGCCTCTCCGGTCGCGTCCTGCGCGATGGCGCCGGCGTGGCCCATGCGCCGCTCCGGCGGCGCGTGGCGGCCGACGACGAGCGCTACGACCGGCATATCGGGCTTCGTTTCGGCGATGAAATCGGCCAGTTCCTCCTCCTCGGAGCCGCCGATCTCGCCGACCACGACCACGCCCCGCGTATCGGCGTCGGCCAGGAACATCTCGAAACAGGCGCGCATGCCGAGCCCGTGAATGACATCGCCGCCAATGCCGACCGTGGTGGACTGGCCGAGCCCGGCCGCCGTGACCTGAGCGGTCACCTCGCTGGTCAGAGAGGCCGAACGCGACAGGATGCCGATGTCGCCGCGGCGCGCGTTGCCGGTGGCCATGACGCCGATCTTGCAGACTTCCGGCGCGAGGACGCCCTGCGTGTTCGGTCCGATGAGGATGGTCGAACTCTGCTTCAGGGCATCGCGCACGCGCAGCATGTCGTGCACGGGCACGCGCTCCGTCAAAGCCACGACGAGCGGCATCTCCGCCTCGATCGCCTCGATGATGGCGGCGGCGGCATTGGCCGGCGGCGCGAACACCATGCTGGCATTCGCCCCCGTTTCCGCCATCGCCTCGGCCACGATGTCGTAGACCGGCAGGCCCAGGTGGCGGGTTCCGCCCTTGCCCGGACGCACCCCGCCAACGATCTTCGTGCCGTATTCGAGCATGACCGCCGAGTAGTGTGTGCCGGCCCGCCCGGTCATTCCCTGGCAGATCACCCTGGTGTTCTCGTCGACGAGAATGGTCATGACCGCCCTCCCCTTTCCTCGGCAATGGCGACCGCCCGGGTCACCGCGCTCCACATATCGGGACAATCGATGACGTCGCAGCCGAAATTGGCGAAGCGAAAGCGCGCATATTCGGCATTATTCCCGGCCAGGCGCACGACCGTCGGGCAGGAGCGGCCCGTGCGCCGCATGGCGACACCCAGTCCGTCGGCAATCGTATCGCAGGGTTGCATGCCGCCGCCATGAACATTGACCAGGATCGCCCTCACGGCGGGGTTGTCGAGGAGCAGCGCAAAGCCGTGAGCAACGTCGAGGCTGGTCGCCGTGGTGCGGATGTCCATGAAATTCGCCGGCCGGCCATTGGCGGCGCGCACCATGTCGAGCGTCGCCAGGCCCAACCCGGCCCCGTTCGCAACCAGGCCGATATCGCCGTCCATGCGGACAAAATTGAGCTGCCGGTTCTGCGCCACGAGCTCGATCTCGTCGCTCTCGTGATCATCGCGCAGGGCAGCGAGCTCGGGATGGCGGAAGAGCGCGTTGTCATCCACCGTCATCTTGGCGTCCAGCGCCACGAATGCATCGACTTCGGTGATCGCCAGCGGGTTGAGTTCGATCAAAACTGCGTCCAGCTCCGTGAAGGCCTTTCGAAGCTGCTCGACCAAGGCGACGAAGGAGGAAAGCTGGCGCTGCTCCAGACCGAGCTTGCCGCCCAACTCCGCCACCTCGTCTTGCAGCGACGAGGAGGCCGCCAGCGACAGGCGTTCCAGCCGGGCGCTGCCCTCCCGCACCTTGTCCTCGATCTCGACACCGCCATCCGCGCCGGCAAGCAGGGTGATCTGTGCAGCGCGCGCATCGATGAAAAGCGAGAGATAGAGGCTGCGCAGCGGTCTCAAGGCGGTCTCGACAAGCACACGCCGGACCGCGTAGCCGGCCGGGCCCGTCTGCTCCGTGGTGACGCGCTGCCCGAGCAGATCCTCCGCCGCCTGCGCCGCCTCGGCGGCAGTGGCGACGAGGCGCACCGCATTGGCGCGACCGCGTCCGCCCGCCTGGATTTGCGCCTTGACCGCGAAGGGACCGCCGCCGATCTCGTCGGCGGCGCGGCGCGCATCCTGTGCCGTCAGCGCGACATGCCCTTCCGGCACCGTGATCCCGTAGCCCGCGAGCAGGGCCTTGGATTGGAACTCGTGCAGCCTCATGCGTCTCCTCCTGTCCAAGGGGTTGGATCCCGTCGGTGCCCGGTCGGACAGAGGCGATGCTGTGCATATCCGATGTGGCATACATAATGCCAATTGATTTAATGCGTGTCAATCGGGACCGGCGGTGCGGTGTCGGCCCAACCATGGAACAGACGCGCCGCTGCGACGATTTCTGTTTCGATCGCTGGCGCACGAATATTCGCAGTACCAGAAGACTCCTCTTGGAGGGGTATGCACCCCGCATCATCCGGTTCCAGTTTCCGAGGTCAAAACCTGGGCGACCCTTGCAAGGAACAGATCACAAGGAGGGTGACATGGCTATCGATTTCAATCACACGATCCTGTGGGCCCGTGACAGCAAGGCATCGGCAAAATTCCTGGCGGAAATGCTCGGCCTTCCACCTCCGCGGCACTGGGGACCTTTCCAGATGGTCACGACTGAAAATGGTGCCAACCTCGATTATGCGAACGCCGACGGCGAGATCAAACCGCAGCACTATGCCTTCCTCGTCGGTGAAGCCGAGTTTGACGAAATCTTCGGTCGCATCCGTGAAAGGAATCTCCCGTATTGGGCTGATCCCGGCCGGGTGCATCAGGGCGAGATCAACCACCATGATGGCGGCCGCGGGGTCTATTTCGAGGACCCGAATGGTCATCTCCTCGAGATCATTACACGTCAATATGGCAGCGGCGGCTGGAACCCATGAGGCCCGGTGAGACGCGCAACGTCCGACGTCGCTATGGTGACGATGGCGGCCGCACCAGCAGAATTTGTGCAGAAAGAAAAAAGCGGCGGCACCCGCAGGTACCGCCGCCAATATGCCCCGGGGAGGCAGGACAGATTATTCGGCCGCCAGCCGGCGCGGCGCACCGATTGCGCCGCTCTTCTGCAGTTCCTCGACGGTCTGGTCGTCGAATTGAAGGACTTCGCGCAGGATTTCCTCCGTGTGTTCGCCGAGAAGCGGCGAACGCACCACGTCGGTGGGGCTTTCCGACAGCTTGATCGGGTTGCCTACCGACAGGTACTTCCCGCGGGTGGGGTGCTCCACCTCGACGACGGTGCCGGTCTCGCGCAACGAGGCGTCCTCGGCCAGTTCCTTCATGGAGAGGATCGGGCCGCAGGGAATGTCCCGCGCATTGAGGATCTCCATGGCCTCGAACTTCTCCCTCGTCGAGGTCCACGCCTCAATGCGCTCGAAGACCTCGTTGAGACGCGGCAGGCGTGCCTCGGGAGTCGCATAGTCGGGATTGGTCTTCCAGTCCGGCTCGCCGATCACATCGCAGATCGCCTCCCAGACCGGGGCCTGGGTGATGAAATAGATGTAGGCGTTCGGGTCCGTCTCCCACCCCTTGCATTTGAGAATGCGGCCGGGCTGGCCGCCGCCCGAATCATTGCCGGCGCGCGGCACAGTGTCGCCGAAGGGGATGCCTTCGCCGTACTGGCTGTACTCCTTGAGCGGTCCGTGCGCCAGGCGCTGCTGGTCGCGCATTTTGACCCGGCAAAGATTCAACACGCCATCCTGCATGGCCACGGAGACCTTCTGCCCCCGCCCGGACTTGGTGCGCTGGAACAGCGCGGCAACGATGCCCAGGCACAGATGCAGGCCGGTGCCCGAATCGCCGATCTGCGCGCCCGTTACCAGCGGCACACCGTCCCGGAAACCGGTTGTCGAGGCCGCCCCGCCGGTGCACTGCGCGACGTTCTCATAAACTTTGCAATCGGCATAGGGACCGGGGCCGAAGCCTTTGATCGAGGCCAGGATCATCGCCGGGTTCAGCTCCTGGATGCGCTCCCAGGAAAAACCCATGCGATCCAGCGCCCCGGGGGCGAAGTTCTCCACCATCACGTCGCACTGCTTGATCAGGGCCTCGAGCACCGCTTTGCCCCGCTCGTTCTTCGTATCGAGTGTGATCGAGCGCTTGTTGTGGTTGAGCATGGTGAAATACAGGCTGTCGGCATCGGCCAGGTCGCGCAGCTGGCCGCGCGTGATATCGCCAATGCCGGGACGCTCGACCTTGATCACGTCGGCGCCGAACCAGGCCAGCAGCTGCGTGCAGGTCGGACCCGACTGAACGTGTGTGAAATCGAGGATGCGGACTCCTTCGAGCGCTTTCATCGGATGCTCCTACTTCTTCTTGACCGTGCTTTGCGGATTGAGGTTGCCGATACGGCCGCTTTCGGTACCGGCTGCCGGATCGATGGCCGCGTTGATGAGAGTCGGCTTGCCGGAGTCCATCGCATCACTAACGGCGCGATAAAGCTCGTCGGGGGTCGTCACGTGCACGCCGACGCCGCCGAAGGCATCCATCATCTTGTCGTAGCGCGCGTCCTTGACGAAGACGGTCGGCGCGGCATCCTCCCCGCCGACCGGATTGACGTCGGTGCCGCGGTAGATGCCGTTGTTGTTGAAGATGACGATGCAGACCGGCAGGTTGTAGCGGCAGATCGTCTCCACCTCCATGCCGCAGAAGCCGAAGGCGGAATCGCCTTCCACTGCAAGCACCGGCTTTCCGGTCTCGATCGCCGCGGCGACGGCGAACCCCATGCCGATGCCCATGACACCCCAGGTGCCGACGTCGAGCCGTTTGCGCGGCTGGTACATGTCGATGACGCCGCGGGCGAGGTCGAGCGTGTTGGCGCCCTCGTTGACGAGGATCGCATCCGGCCGCTCCTTGATGACGGTGCGCAGTGCACCGAGCGCCCCGTGGAAGTCCATGGGCGACGAGTTCTTTTTCAGGCGCAACGCCATCTTGCCGATGTTCTCTTCCTTCTTGGCATTGATGGCGTTGATCCAATCCGTCGGCGGCGCGGGCCAATTGTCTCCCAGCCCCTCAAGCAGAGCCGAAACGCAGGAGCCGATATCGCCGACGACCGGCGCGACGATCTCGACGTTCGAGTCCATCTCCTTCGGCTCGATGTCGATCTGGATGAATTTCTTCGAGCCGGGTTCGCCCCAGGACTTGCCCTTGCCGTGCGACAGAAGCCAGTTGAGACGGGCGCCGATCAGCATCACGACGTCGGAATTCTTCAAGGCCAGGGAACGGGCGGGCCCTGCCGATTTCGGATGCGTATCCGGCAACAGGCCCTTGGCCATGCTCATTTGCAGGAAGGGCACGCCGCTCTTCTCGACCAAAGCGCGGATTTCCTTATCGGCCTGGGCATAGGCAGCGCCCTTGCCAAGGATGATCAGCGGACGTTCCGCGCCCTTGAGCACGTCGAGCGCGCGTTTGACGGCGGAAGGTGCGGGAAGCTGTGCCGGTGCCGGGTCGATGACCTTGACAAGCGACCGCTGTCCGGCTTCCGCCTCCAACGTCTGCGGAAGGAGTTTCGCGGGAAGGTCGAGGTAGACGCCACCCGGGCGCCCCGAGACGGCGGCGCGGATCGCGCGTGCCACGCCGATGCCGATGTCCTCAGCATGCAGCACGCGGAACGCAGCCTTGCAGAAGGGCTTGGCGATGGCGAGCTGGTCCATTTCCTCGTAGTCGCCCTGCTGCAGGTCGACGATCTCACGCTCAGACGAGCCTGAGATCAGGATCATCGGGAAACAGTTGGTGGTGGCATTGGCCAGCGCAGTGAGGCCGTTGAGGAAGCCGGGGGCCGAGACGGTCAGGCAGATGCCGGGCTTCTTCGTCAGAAAGCCTGCAACCGAGGCTGCATAGCCGGCATGCTGTTCATGCCGGAAGGAGATGACGCGCATCCCCTCGGCCTGCGCCATGCGGCCGAGATCCGTGATCGGAATGCCGGGCACACCATAGATCGTGTCGATTCCGTTGAGCTTTAGTGCGTCGATGATGAGATGGAAACCATCCGTCAACTCCGGCTCTACGTCGGCCGCCGGCGATTCAACCATTGTGACGGTCGTCATGAATATGCTCCTCCTGTTGAACTCACCCCTGCCCCGCGCCCCTCTTTTTCCCTGTCGAGCGGTACGAGGCGGTTCCGGCAAGCTGAAGGTCCGGGTGTCGGCTCACCTTTTGGCGGTCAAGTTCCAATACCACGGGCGTGCGCCCTGAAGCCTGGCACGCAAAAAGCGGCGACCCCCTCCCTTCCGCATCTCGCCGCGGCGGACGCGCCGCCGTACAAGAAACCGGTCTTCGAGCATGCCCGTCGACGGGCACGCTTCTCCTCATTCTCTGGCATAATAAATACCAAAAGTCAAACGCGGATGGCCGGAAATCAACATGGCAAGCCGCCGCGCGCGCGACCTCTTCAGGAACCCTCACGCAAACCTTTGGATACGAGGCCGGGGGGCCTCCCCGACACGCGTTTTCGCCGCTCATCTCAGGACAAGCGTGCTGCCGAAAGGTTCCGGGCAGTATGAAATCCGGGGAGTGCTCCAGCGCTGCGCGCGGTCCTGATGTTCCGGCGCGCCAGCTCCTGCTCGCAGGTTGGCGCCCCGGCAATTCTCCCACAATGCGGGCAAGCAAAAACCCCTCCTCCCGCGACGCGGGAAAGGAGGGGTTCTGATATGTCATGGCCGTCGGGCGGCGCTCGGAAATCCGTGCGCGGAACGTTATGCCCGGTGGCGCGAACCGGCGGGCCAAAACGCGCCGGGGGTAAAATTGGTATGATGCATCGCGCGCTTCAGCGCCGAGCCGAGCGAGAAGCCGTGATCCAGCCACCGGCGATCCCGCATGGAAAGAGTTTCGACATTGCAATGCGTCTTCATCGTGCTCTCCTGAAACATTGCGAGCCACCATCGGCTCATTCCCGATGGCGCTGACATAATGCGCTTGCCCGTAATTTTGTATACCAGATGCTGCATAGCACCTTCGCGTTTGCGGCATAGCTCATTCGTCCTTCATGATTTCAAGAAGCATTTTCAAACACTTGTTCTATAAAACAGGTTTGTTGCATCGCAAATTTTCTACAATTTCTCGCTGTATGAACGACCTCTTCTGCTCGAATCGCGGCAAGCTGGCATGTTGGAACGCGAAGAGAATGGCCCTCGCGGAAGCAAGGCGGCTGCCGCTTGGTAGCGGCAGCCGTTTGCGGGCAGGTTCCTGCGCTGGGTCCTCAGCCTTGCGACTCGCCGCCATGGGCGGGGACGGCCCCGTTTCCGGCACGCCGCGTACGCCACCAGCGCGCCACGAAGGGATACACGAAGAGCAGCGCCGCCACGGCCATGAATGTCCCCGAAAGGGGCCGTCCGAAAAAGATGAACGGATCGCCCTGCGAGGACAAGAGGGACTGGCGCAGAGACTGCTCGGCCAGCGGCCCGAGGACGATGGCCAGGACGGCCGGGGCGACGGGATAGTCGAGCTTGCGCAGCAGATAACCCGCGACACCGAACAGCAGCATCAGCCATATATCGTGCAAGGTCTGGGTCGGCGCGTAACCGCCAACGATGCACAGCACGAAGATGACCGGCGCCAGGATGGTGAACTTGAGCGTCAGCACCCGCACGAAGACGGGAATGAGGGCGATGTTGAAAAGCACGCTGGCCAGATTGGCGAAGTAGAGTGAGCCGACGAGCCCCCACACGAAATCCGGGTGCTCCGTGAACAGGAGCGGGCCCGGCCGCAGGCCCCAGATGATCATGCCGCCGAGCAGGATCGCCGTTGTGGGCGAGCCCGGGATTCCCAGCGTGATCATCGGAAGCATCGAGCCGGTGGAGGCGGCGTTGTTCGCCGCCTCGGGCGCCGCCACGCCCCTGATGTTGCCCTTGCCGAAGCTGTCGGGATCCTTCGACAGCGCCTTCGTCATGCCGTAGGCCATGAGCGAGCCCGGCGTGGCGCCGGCCGCCGGCAGGATGCCGACGAAATAGCCGAGCAAGCTGCTGAGGCTGGCGGGCACGAGATATTCCTTGATACGCCCCAGATGCTCCCTGATCGACTGCCACCCCGCGCGCACGCGGTGGACCTGGACGTCGCCCTTGGTCTGCTCCAGCGTCCACAGCATCTCGCCGATGCCGTAGATGCCGATCGCCAGCACGAGGAAGTTCACCCCGTGGAAGAAGCCCGGCAGGTCGAAGAAGATGAGACGCGGCTTGCCCGAGATGATGTCGAGGCCGACGGTCGCCAGGACCAGGCCGACAACGATGGATGTGATGGTCTTGGCAATGTCATCGCCGCCGAGCCCGACGAAGGTCGCAAAAGCCAGCATCATCAGGGCGAACTCCTCCGCCGGCCCGAATTTGAGCGCGAAAGCGGCAAGCGGCGGAGCGAACAACGTAAACAGCACCACCGAGATGGTGCCGCCGATGAAGGAGGCTATGGCCGCGGTCAGCAGCGCCTGGTCGGCCCTTCCGGCCTGCGCCATGGGTCGTCCGTCGAAGACGGTTGCCACCGCCGTCGAGGAGCCGGGAATGCCCAGCGTGATGGACGAGACCGCGCCGCCGTACATGGCACCGTAATAGACGGCTGCAAGGAAGATAATGGCTGCGTCGGGCGGCACGAGAAAGGTGACGGGCAGCAGGATCGCCACCCCGTTGACCGAGCCCAGCCCGGGCATCGCTCCGACGAACAAGCCGATCAGGCAGCCGATGATGAGCATGGTCAGATTGACCGGTTGAAGGGCATCGGCGAGACCGCCCATAAGGGGAATGAGGATCGATTCCATTGCCTTTACCTTTGTGTTCTGATCTGCGGCCGCCCGGCATCAAGACGTGCGGCGGCCTCTATTCGCAGACAGTGCATGGGTCAGTAGATCAGCTGGTAGATCGGGTAGAAGAGAGGCTGGGTAATCCCTTTCGGCAGCGGAATCGTCATAAGGTATTCAAAGAAGAAGAAGACGAATATCGGGATGAACAGCGTCAGACCAACCGAAAGCCCCCATGAGTGGCCGCCCAGGATTCTCAGGTAGAAGAAAAGAAATGCAATCAGCGAAACGTAGAGCCCGAAATAGGAGGCCCCAAGGATCAAGAAGAAGAGCGCTGCCACCGTCGTGCCGACGATTTGTACCGTCTCCCGATCCATGAATTGTTCGGTCGAGCGGGATTGCGGGGTGGCGCCGAAAAAGCAGCGCGCCAAAGTCGCGAGGCTCGACAGAAGCATCACGAAGGAAAGCCAGAAGGGCCAGAAGCCCGAGCCGGGACCCGAACCCGACACCCAGCCTATCGACAGGCCGTCCGTGCTCTTCCACATCAGCCCGAGGGCAGCCAAACTCAGCAAAATCGCCGCAGTAAACTCAGCCGTACGAACGGTCATGACACCTCCTCCCAGAACTCGGCAATGTCGTCGGGCGCGCCGGGAGCATCGGATCAAGCGTGCCTTGACGATGCCCCCGGTGGCTACGCTGGGGACTTCCCTTGAAGGGAAGTCCCGCGCATCGATGGCGCCGCCGTCACTCGCTGGTGATCGCCTCGGCCCCGACCTGCTCGATGAGTGCCTTGTGGCGAGCCAGCTGCTCGTTGTGGAACTGGCCCAGGTCCTCCCCGCTTGAAAACTCATTGCAGGTCAGACCGTCTGAATCGCAGAAGTTCTGCCATTCTTCGGAATTGAAGATTTCCTCGAACAGCGCGATGTACCACTCCTGCGCTTCCGGAGACATTCCCGGAGGACCGTTCACGGAACGCTGCATGTAGTAGACCAGATCGTGCCCGAGCTCCTTGGCGGTGGGCACATCGGGGAAGGATTCCATCCGCTCGTCGGTGAACTGGACGAGCGGCTTGCTCTGGCCGGCGCGCCAGAACTCCATCTGCTCGGCCGGATTGTTGACGGTGGTCATGATGTGCTTGCCGACGAGGCTCTTGGCCACGTCGCCGCCACCGGGGAACGGGATATAGGTGACGTCGGTATCGAATTCCGCCTCGAGCATGGCGAAAAGGATGGAATCCTCCTGGCCGGTCCCGGTGCCGCCGACCTTCCAGTCCTTTTTCATCTCCGTTACCTGCTCGCCCCAGGTCTCGAAATCCGAGATCTCGGAATCGGCCGGCACCCACAGCAGGAACGTGTCGATCGCCATGCGGGCGACCGGCGTGAACTCGGAAATGTCGACGCCGAGGCCCTCCTGCACCAGCGGGGTGGTGTAGAAGCTGTTCAAGGTGACGAGAAGCGTGTGATCGTCGCCCGCCTTGTCCTTCATGTAGCGTAGCGCCTCGGCGCCCGAACCGCCGGCCTTGTTGATCGGGATGAAGGGCATCGGCGAGAGGTCCTTCTTCTCGATCAGGCCCTGCATCAGCCGGGCGATCTGGTCGGCGCCACCGCCGGTTCCCGCCATGATGATGAATTCAACCGGCCTTTGCGGCTGCCAATCCGCCGCCAGAGTCGGGGTGGTGGCCACGGAGGCCGCCCCCAGGGACAACGCCAGCCCCAGGCCATACGATTTCAACTTTACCATCGATTTCCTCCCGTTGGTCTGAGCGCATCGAAACAGAAGGCTGTTCTCCTCCCCCTCCGCAGCGAACGCTCGACTACCTATGGCATTTTGTATGCCAACACAGATGTCACATTATGCTCA
This sequence comes from Nitratireductor sp. GCM10026969, assembly GCF_042660605.1. NCBI lineage: Bacteria > Pseudomonadati > Pseudomonadota > Alphaproteobacteria > Hyphomicrobiales > Phyllobacteriaceae > Nitratireductor > Nitratireductor sp. GCM10026969. Next base: position 7,914 of record NZ_JBHSUM010000071.1, on the reverse strand, counting down.
TCGCAAAGTCAAGTCCCAAAGTATTGTGCAACGCATCATCACGCCGGAAGGCGCCGTCTACTTTCCGTTTGCGGGATTTTCCTGACGTTTGATTTTAGCAAAAACAGTATGGGAACGCCCTCATCTCCGAGGTGCCGGCGCCGGCACGCGACAGCGGCTCAGCGGTGCCATCCGCCAGAGCCGCAGGCCCTTCCGGCAACGGCAAAAATGCCATGGTTTTGCTCGGGCGGGAATAGAAAAGCCCCGCCGAATCGGACGGGGCTTTCTGCCTGGCACGCACGGGTCCGCGCTGCCGTTCGAGAGGTGTTACTTGCGGCGGCGCGAGGGGGCCGGCCAGGGCGCGCCCATGACGATATTTTCCCGGTTCGACATCTGCCTGAAGAAGCGCGCAACGCCGTGGCCGAACGAACGCCACCAGGACTCCTTGTACGGTACGCTGATGCTGTCAGCCTTGTAGTGCATGTTCATGGTGTTCTCCTTGGGAGGATATCCGGCCGCCGCGCGGCCCTAACTGACACATTCTCCACATAGGCCGCGTGATCGTAATTTTGTATGCCAGATCTCGCATACCACCTTCGCACTTGCAGCATAGCTAGGACGGCCTTTTCACACGCGGGTCGAATCGGGTCCCGCTGGCGAATCTCATTCAGGCGCAGCGCAAAAAAAATGGGCCCGCGGAACGGGCCCAAGTCTGCGGATCTCTCCGGTCGCTTGGCTGCTCAGCTCAAGAACTGCAGATACAGAACGTAGAGGCTGAGGATCGCAAGACCCGCCGTGCCCGCCCAGGCCCAGGCGAACATGAACTTCGACGGCAAGAACTCGAGGTCAGGACCCGTGAAGTTGTCCTTGATCGCCCTGATGTTCATCCAGAACAGAAGAGGCGAGAACAGGAGGGCAAGGACCGAGGCGATCTGCACCACGAAGATCGGGCGGGGCAAGCCGTAGATGATCGCCGTGCCGGCCACGATCCAGAGGATCTGGAACCCCCGGTAGAGGAGCATGCGTGTCCGCTCATCGTCCCACGACCGCCGCAGGCGGACGCAGCATTCCTCGAAGATGCGCGCCTGGCCGTCGAAATAGGTGAAGACGGTCGAGAACAGCGCCGCAACGCCGCCGGCGATGATGATCGGGAAGATCCAGGCGCCGAAGGTGTCGGTATAGATGCGGGCGATGGTAAGGCCCATCTCACGGCTTTCCGGCACCAGCCCGATCGGATTCAGGACGACCGCACCGACGATCAGGAAGGCCATACCCGTCACCATCGAGACGATGTAGCTGATGTTCATGTCGCGCTTGAAGAGCTTCATGTAGTTGCGCATGTAGCTCGGAGCCAGATTGACTTTGTAGCCCTGCCGCTCCAGCTCGCGCACCTTCACCATGCCCGATTTCTTGTCCACGGCCCAGTTGGACTGCATAGGTGCCACTTCGACGGTGGTGGGGAAGTAGCCGAACATGGCCCCGAACAGGAGCGCGGCACCGACCGGCGGAAGCGTCGGCAGGAGGCGCGTCATGTATTCGGCCGGGTTCGGCGCCTGCAGGACGAAGGCTGTTAGGGAAGCCAGGGCGAAGACGATGATCGCCAGTTTCACGGCACTTTCGAGGGCTGCATATTTGCCCGCCCACAGAATGCCGACGCATGTGACCAGGATCACGATCGCCCATACCTGAAGGGAAAGAAACGGAAACGCCGCCCACAACAGCGCCGCGCAGCCCAGAGCTCTCCCCGCAATGCCGAACGTGTTCGCCAGTGACTGGAAACCCAGATACCACAATGGCCATTTGCCGAAACGCTCATAAGCCTCCATGATGCTTTCGCCGCGGACCAGCGTGTAGCGATGAGCGAACTCGAAAGCGCAGTACTTCAACAGATAGGCCACTGGAATGATCCACAGGAGCGCGTAGCCGTATTGGGCGCCTGCCGTCGGTGCATGCATGAGATGGCTGGCGCCGATGCCGGTCATGGCGGCGGCGATGCCGGGGCCCATTGCCTTCCAGGTATCCCTTACTCCCGTCCCAGGGGCGTGCAGGTTTACGACCTGATTCCTTCCCGGAAGCTCCGCGTCGGCGACGCCCTCCGCGCCACTTCCATAGGCAGCTGCTTCCGATGATGACGTTGAATTCATATGTCGAATTCCTCCTCCAAAACTACCATTCCAGTCGCGACAGGCTTCCTCCGCAACGGCTTACATTTGGCATAATGTATTCCTTATGCCAGAAAAGCAATGCCCTTTCGTCTTGATGCGATTTTCGCCGCCCCGGTAAACGGCCGCCTGCCGGAAGTTAGGAGTTGACAGGCTCCCCTTCTGGAATACAAAATACCAGAACATCAAAAATGGCGGCTTCCAGGCAGTTGTTGTTCTGCCCTCGGGCTCACGCCAGTTCCGCCTCGTCACTGAAACCAGGCGCCCACCAAGGAGGAGAGCATGCTCGATAAAACCGTCGTACGGAACGTATTGGAGAAGGTGAAAGCCGAGGGCCGCGAGGCGCTGACCGCTCCCGAGGGCAAGCTGCTGTGCGATGCCTATGGCATCACCGTTCCGCAGGAAGGGCTTGCCGGAAGTGCCGAGGAGGCCGCCTCGCTGGCCTCCGAGATGGGCTTTCCGGTGGTCATGAAGATCGTATCACCGGACATCCTGCACAAGACGGAAGCCGGCGGCGTCATCGTCGGCGTCGAAACAGCGGAAGAAGCCAAGGCCGGCTATGACAAGATCATCGCCAACGCCAAGGCCTACAACGCAAAGGCCGACATCAGCGGTGTGCAGGTGCAGCAGATGCTGACCGGCGGCCAGGAGGTCATCATCGGCTCGGTGACCGACGGCAGCTTCGGCAAGCTGGTGGCCTTCGGTCTCGGCGGCATTCTGGTCGAGGTCCTGAAGGACATCACCTTCCGGCTCGCGCCGGTCACCCAGGAGGAAGCCCTGTCGATGCTCGACAGCGTCCAGGCGGCGGAGATGCTGAAGGGCGTGCGCGGCGGCGATCCCGTCAACCGCGAGGCGCTGGCGGACATGATCGTGCGTGTCTCCGAGCTCGTGAACGACTATCCGGAAATCTCCGAGCTCGACCTCAACCCGGTCTTCGCGACCAAGGACGGCGCGATCGCCGCCGACGTGCGCATCGTCGTCGACTTCGCGCAGAAGGCACCGCGCCATCGCCCCAGCCAGGACGAGATCGTCACGGCCATGAACAAGATCATGCGCCCGAAGGCGGTCGCCGTAATCGGTGCCTCCTCGGAAGAGGGCAAGATCGGCAACTCCGTGATGAAGAACCTCATCAACGGCGGCTACAAGGGCGAGATCTATCCCGTCCACCCCAAGGCCGACGAGATCCTCGGCTACAAGGCGTATAAGAGCGTAAAGGACGTGCCGGGTGAAATCGACACCGCCATCTTCGCCATCCCGGCCAAGTTCGTCCCCGGCGCGCTGACCGAATGCGGCGAAAAGGGCATCCCCGGTGCGGTTCTCATCCCCTCGGGCTTTGCCGAGGCGGGCGAGCCCGAACTGCAGGACGAGATCGTCAAGATCGGCCGCAAATACAATGTCCGCCTGATGGGGCCGAATATCTACGGTTTCTACTATACGCCGGAGAATCTGTGCGCCACCTTCTGCACAGCTTACGACGTGAAGGGGTCGGCGGCACTGTCCTCGCAGTCGGGCGGCATCGGCATGGCGATCATCGGCTTCTCGCGTTCGGCGCAGATGGGCGTTTCGGCCATCGTCGGGCTCGGCAACAAGTCGGACATCGACGAGGACGACCTGCTCACCTTCTTCGAGCAGGACGACAACACCAAGATCATCGCCCAGCACTGCGAGGATCTGAAGGACGGCCGGGCCTTTGCCGAGGTCGCGCGCCGCGTCTCGAAGAAGAAGCCCGTGGTGGTCTTGAAAGCCGGGCGCACCTCGGCCGGCGCCAAGGCGGCCTCCTCGCATACCGGGGCGCTTGCCGGCAACGACAAGATATACGAGGACGTTTTCCAGCAGGTCGGCGTCATCCGCGCCCGCTCGCTGCGCCAACTCCTCGAATTCGCCCGCGGCGTGCCGGTGCTGCCGACGCCGAAGGGCGAGAACGTGGTCATCATCACCGGTGCCGGCGGCTCGGGCGTCCTGCTTTCGGACGCCTGTGTCGACAATGGGCTGGAGCTGATGTCCATGCCCGATGATCTGGACGCAGCCTTCCGCAAGTTCATCCCGCCCTTCGGCGCGGCCGGCAACCCGGTCGACATCACCGGCGGCGAGCCGCCGGAGACCTACAAGAACACCATCAGGCTGGGCCTCGAGGACGACCGTATCCACTCGCTTATCCTGGGCTACTGGCACACGATCGTCACCCCGCCGATGGTTTTCGCGAAACTGGTCTCCGAGGTGAAGGAGGAGATGGCGGCGAAGGGCATCGAAAAGCCGATCGTTGCGTCGCTGGCCGGCGATTACGAGGTCGAGGAGGCTTCCGAGTATCTCTACCAGCACGGGATCCCGGCCTATCCCTATTCGACCGAGCTTCCGGTCGAGGTGCTCGGCGCCAAGTACAAGTGGGCGCGCGGCGCGGGCCTTCTTTAGCCGGACATAAGGCCCCGGCCTCTGCGCCGGGGCCCCTGCCCTTCCTGAAAAAGCGATCCATCCTGAGGGGAAGAGACCTCGATGCACATTCATGAATACCAGGCCAAGGACCTGCTTCGGTCCTTCGGCGTGCCGGTGCCGCAGGGCCATCCGGCTTTCGACGCGGAGGACGCCGACAAGAAGGCCGCCGAACTTCCCGGCCCCGTCTACGTCGTCAAGGCGCAGATCCACGCCGGTGGCCGTGGTAAAGGCTCCTTCAAAGAGCTCGGCAACGACGCCAAGGGCGGCGTGCGGCTTGCCAAATCGCCGGAGGAGGTGCGCCAGCATGCCGGCGAGATGCTGGGCAACACGCTTGTGACGCTGCAGACCGGCCCCTCGGGCAAGCGGGTCAACCGGCTTTATGTCGAGGAAGGCTCGAACATCGACAAGGAGTTCTACCTTTCCCTCCTCGTCGATCGGGAATCGAGCCGAATCGCCTTCGTCGTGTCGACCGAGGGCGGCATGGACATCGAGACGGTCGCCCACGAAACCCCGGAAAAGATCCTCACCTTCACGGTGGATCCGGCAACGGGCGTCATGCCACATCACGGCCGCGCCGTGGCCAAGGCTTTGGGACTGGAGGGCGATCTCGCCAAGCAGGCGCAGGCGCTGGTCGAGGGGCTTTACTCGGCCTTTACCGCCAAAGACATGGAAATGCTGGAGATCAATCCGCTGATCGTTTCGAAGGAGGGGCAGTTGCGCTGTCTCGACGCGAAGGTGGGCTTCGATTCCAACGCTCTGGGGCGGCACCCCGACGTCGCCGGCCTGCGCGACGAAACGGAAGAGGACGACAAGGAGATCGAGGCCTCCAAATACGACCTCTCCTACATCGCGCTCGACGGTACCATCGGCTGCATGGTCAACGGTGCCGGCCTCGCCATGGCGACCATGGACATCATCAAGTACTACGGCGCCGAGCCGGCGAACTTCCTGGACGTCGGCGGCGGCGCGACGGCCGAGAAGGTGGCCGCGGCCTTCAAGATCATCACCGCCGACCCGAACGTGAAGGGTATCCTGGTCAACATCTTCGGCGGCATCATGCGCTGCGACGTCATCGCCGAGGGAGTCGTGACCGCGGTCAAGGAAGTCGGTCTGGAAGTGCCGCTGGTCGTCCGCCTGGAAGGAACCAATGTCGAGACCGGCAAGAAGATCCTTGCCGAAAGCGGTCTCAACGTCATTCCGGCCGACGATCTTGACGACGCGGCCCAGAAGATCGTCAACGCTGTGGGAGGTTCGAACTGATGTCCATCCTGATCGACAAAGACACCCGGGTCATCTGCCAGGGTTTTACCGGCAAGACCGGTACTTTCCACAGCGAGCAGGCCATCAAGTACGGCACGAAGATGGCCGGCGGCGTGGCCCCCGGCAAGGGCGGCATGCGCCATCTCGACCTGCCCGTCTTCGACACGGTGGTGGAAGCACGCGATGCCACGGGTGCGGACGCCACGGTCATCTATGTTCCGCCCTTCGGCGCGGCGGATGCGATCTGCGAGGCGATCCAGGCCGAGATTCCGCTGATCGTCTGCATTACGGAAGGTATTCCCGTTCTCGACATGCAGCGCGTCAAGCGGTCGCTCGAGGGCTCCAAGTCGCGGCTCGTCGGTCCGAACTGCCCGGGTCTCATCACCGCCGGCGAATGCAAAATCGGCATCATGCCCGGCTCCATCTTCAAAAAGGGATCGGTCGGCATCGTTTCCCGCTCCGGCACCCTCACCTACGAGGCGGTCTATCAGACCTCGCAGCAGGGTTTCGGCCAGACCACCGCGGTGGGCATCGGCGGTGATCCCATCAAGGGCACCGAGTTCATCGACGTCCTGGAACTCTTCCTCGCCGACCCGGCGACCGAATCGATCGTCATGATCGGTGAGATCGGCGGCTCCGCCGAAGAGGACGCCGCACAGTTTTTGAAGGACGAGGCCAAGCGCGGCCGCTCCAAGCCGACCGTCGGCTTCATCGCCGGGCGCACGGCGCCTCCTGGGCGGCGCATGGGCCATGCCGGCGCCATCATCTCGGGCGGAAAGGGCGGCGCGGAAGATAAGATCGCCGCCATGGAAGCGGCCGGAATCCGCATCTCGCCGACCCCGGCGCGGCTTGGGACGACCCTTGCGGAGTTGCTGAATGGCGAGACGACCGAGGGGCGGCTATCCGCCGTCGGCTGATCCGCCCCGCCGCCATCCGCCCACCCCGCCGGCCTGGCGTCGGCGGGTTGCGGTGAGAAAGCTGGATGTTAAACTCTTGTATCGACTTGCGAAACAGAATCCATATATGGCATAAAGCATTCCAATCTCAGCAAGGAACCTCGACGTGAGCAAGACCCAGACGCGCTGGCCGCTCGCCAACGAAGCCACTCCGGAACTCACGCTGGAGCCCTTCGCCGCCGAGCCGAATTTCAAGACGCGCATCTATGCAGCGCTAAAATCGGCCATCGTCAACATGGAGATCTACGGGACAGCCGGTGACACGTGGCTGGACGAGCGCCAGCTCGCCGAGCGTCTGGGGGTGAGCCGCACGCCGATCCGCGAAGCCATCGCCATGTTGGAGCAGCAAGGTTTCGTCAAGTCGATCCCGCGCCGCGGCATCATGGTCTTGCGCAAAACGAAACGTGAAGTGATCGAGATGATCCAGGTCTGGGCGGCGCTGGAAAGCATGGCCGCCCGCCTGATCTGCGAAAACGCCAGCGACAAGAACATCGCCCAGCTCCGTCAGATCTTCGATCGCTTTCACGAAGGGCACAAGCCAGCCGATTATCTGGGCGAATATTCCGAAGCCAACATCCAGTTCCACCAGACCCTGATCAAGATGACCGGCTCGAAGGTCCTGCGGGAGACGACGGAGAACATCCTTCTCCACGTCCGTGGCATCCGCAAAATCACCATCGGCCGCGGCGACCGCGCCACCCAGTCCATCGAGGACCACCTGGCCATCATCGACGCGCTGGAGAAGCGGGACACCGAAAAGGCGGAGAAGCTCTGCCGCGACCATACGCTGGGTCTCGCCTCCTACGTAGAGAAGCACAGCAACGGGATCTTCGACTGATCCCCAAAGCGAACCGCGCCGGGCCGGCCGCTGCGGCCCGAAAACCGTCGATTTGCGTTCCCAACACCGGAGTTGGTCATGACCGGCCTGCCTGACACGATGACCGCCATTGCAATCTCCGAGCCCGGCGGGCCGGAGGTCCTTAAACCCGAGACGAGGCCGGTCCCCACGCCGGGGGACAATGAAATCCTCATTCGCGTGGCGGCGGCCGGCGTCAACCGTCCCGACGCCCTGCAGCGTGCCGGCGCCTATCCGCCGCCCAAGGGGGCGTCCGACCTGCCGGGCCTCG